>NZ_JAPCIV010000008.1:0-136028 GCF_027707585.1 Aeromonas sp. QDB39
ATTGCTTAATTGCTTAATTGCTTAATTGCTTAATTGCTTAATTGCTTAATTGCTTAATTGCTTAATTGCTTAATTGCTTAATTGCAGATCAAACTTTAAATTTTCTTCAGGTGCGTTAAATGAAAGTTTTATTAGTTGGAGACTACAGTGGTGTTCATTATAATCTATGGGTGGCATTGAAGGCATTAAATATAGATGTAACACTTATTTCTGATGGTGATGGCAGCAAGGAAATCCCAACGCAGTTGAGCTGGCGAAATAGTGAGAAAAACAGTAAGTTTAAAAAGTATATTGATAGTCACGGTATAAATTTTTTATCTCTAAATAGAGATATTATTGAATCATGTAGAGGTTTTGATATTGTACAAATCGTTAACCCTGTCATATGTGAAAGTTTAAGTTCTAAACTTAACTTGGATTTTTTCTCTTACCTAAAGATTAATAATAAAAAAGTATTTATGTACTCTGTCGGTGATGACCTAAGATGGGTGTCTTATCATCTTTTTTCAAATAAAACAAAGAGTATGTTTAATGATAAGAGAGTATTGATATCTAGAGAGTCATTTCATCCTTTAAGATATGTTCTATACCCAGGTTACAGAAAGTTGTGTAAGCGTGTATATTCCGACGTGAATGCAATTATACCAGGCTCACTAGACTATTACTTATCTAACAAAGGATTCGATAATGTAACAAAAATAGTCCCTTTCCCACTTGATATTGGTGCATTACCCTATAGAAGAAAGGATAGCTATGATAGTTTTACATTGTTTCATGGAATCCAAAAAGGAAAGAGACTTAGAAAAGGGTACAAAGTATTTGAAGAGATTAAAAAAATCGTCTCAGATAATAAAAAGATAAAAGTAATCAATGTGGAGTCTGTTCCATATAGCAAATATGTTAATTTGTTAGCAGACTCTGATATCGTATTTGATCAATCAGTATCATATGATCAAGGTATGAATGCGGTGATCGCAATGGCTATGGGGAAAATAGTGTTTTCTGGTTTTGAGAAAGAGTTTTATGAATATTATGATTTAAATCACGAGTGTGGAATTAATGCTAACTCCAACCTGGATGATATGTTGAATGAAATGCTAAATATTACAAATGATCATGCAAGATTTGAAAAAATGGCTATTTCTGCAAGAAATTTTGTTCTTGATAAGCATGATCATATTAAAGTAGCCAAAGAGTTTATTGAAATATGGAACTGTTACTAATATATAGTATATATTCTATTACTCTAAGTCTATTTATTCTGAATTGTTTCATCAAAATAGACAGTAAGATTGTTTATGTATTCTTGTTACTGTGCTTTACATTCGCGGCATTTAGAGGTGATTTTTTTCCTGACTACTCTGAATATGTTTCGATATATAATGGGATTTGTAGTTCTAATAGTATCAATGTCATTTTTGACAATTCTCTACATGGAGAAATAGGATTTAAGTTAATCAATTACTTAACCTGTGATGCTAACTCCGCGTTACCAATGTTTGTATTAATGTCATCTTTTTCATTTTTGCTTTATACATTAATATGTAGTCGTTTTGACATCAATCCGTTAATATCTTGGGTGATTTATTTTCCATACGCTTTTTTGCTGAAAGATATGGCGCAAATAAGGAATGCAGTAGCATCATTACTTATTGTCTATGCGCTTTTAAATGTACAGAGACTGAAGTCTATATTTATTATATTCTTTTCCTCACTTTTTTTCCAAACGTATGCTTTGTCTGCACTCCCTTTTATAAAAAGTGCTTTAAGCCGAAGGAAAAAAATATTTTATATATTAGCGACTTTAATGCTATTAATGATGCCATCACTAGCATTTACTGACTTGTTGGTACTTGGTATAGGAACTCATGATGTAGCTCGGTATGAGCAAACAGAATACATAAATGGAAATAGTAATATTCAAAAATTCAAGAGCGCCTTCATTTTTATCGCATTAATGTTCTTTTCTTTTAAGTGGTATTATACTGATAATAGGGTTAGAGCTTTAATAGTGGGATATTTTGGCGGCTTTTTTTATTATGTTATTTTTAATAATGTTCCAATTATATCTCAGCGGTTAGGCGGTTATTTGACAGCCGTCGAGCCATTTTTAATATCATTGCTCTATACACATATTATGTCTATGGGGAATAGAAAAGGTGAACTTCTCATTAAAATTTCGTATTTCATTTTTATTATAGGTTTATCTTTTGTTTATTTTTATACAAATATGACGACTAGAGAATTTCTAATAAATTTGAAAATGTAGGGTGGGTAAATGAATTCAAAAGTTTCAGTTATAATTCCTTGTGGTTCTATTGATAAGTACTTTGAGTCAGCATTAGATAGTATTCTTTGTCAGACATATAGAAATATTGAAGTATTGGTTATTGCGAATGGATTATGCGATGAAGATTTGATTCTATTGCAAGCGTGTTGTTCCAAAGATAACCGCGTCATAGTACATAGCACAGATATTAGAAGCCTCATTAATGCCTTGAATATGGGGATACACTATGCTTCTGGTAATTATATAGCTAGGATGGATTGTGATGACATTAGCCTACCTACGCGCTTAGAGCGTCAGATTAAGTTTTTTAATAACAATCCAGAATATGCTGTAGTTGGTTGTCGAGTCTCTTTAATTGATAGTAATGGTAGTATTCTGTCTAAAAAATTTAAGTTTGTTGAGTGTCATGACCAAATTAAGAGAATCACACCAATTCGAAATGTAATGTGTCATCCTGCTTTAATGTTTAAACGGAGTGATCTTATTAAGATAGGGGGTTATAAGTTTGGCTTTATGTCAGAAGATCATGAACTATTTATTAGAATGCTCAATTTTGGTATGCGTTTTCACAATATAAATGAGACTCTTTTTTGTTACCGGAGGCATGAGGGGCAAATCACGTCATTTAATAAAGCATGGCGTCATTTTATCGAAATATCTTCCTTTCTATATATGCATGCGTGTTTAGAAAAGAAATTGAAATATGTGATTGGTATAATTGTATTATTCCCCCCACTGAGGAAGATAAAATCAATTTTTGATAAGATATCTATCAAAGAGAATCAATGATGTTAAATAATAAAGTCGCTATTTTACTTGCAGCATATAATGGTATAGAGTGGATAGATGAGCAACTAAATAGCATTTTGTTGCAAAAAGATGTTATAGTTACTATTTTCATAAGTGTTGATCTTTCATCAGATTGCACATATGAGTATATCAATGATAAGTATAAAAATGAAAATGTGATAATTTTGCCATATGGTAAAAAATTTGGTGGTGCAGCTAGTAATTTTTTCAGATTAATTGTTGATGTTGATGTTGATGCCTTCGACTATATTTCATTTTCAGATCAAGATGATGTTTGGCATAATGCTAAATTAGCAAGTGCCATACATAGATTATCTGATTTTGACGCATATTCTAGTAACGTAACTGCATTCTGGTCTGATGGTAGGGAGTGTTTAATAAATAAGTCTCAACACCAAGTTAAATTTGATTTTATGTTTGAAGCTGCAGGGCCCGGCTGTACATACGTGATTAGGCGAGATGTCGCGATAAAGTTCAAAACATGGCTCATTGAGCGTTATGATAAAATAAACTACGATATTGCACTTCACGATTGGCTTATTTATGCATTTTGTCGTCATTTTGGTTATCGTTGGTTTATTGATCCTAGACCTGGGATGCGTTATAGGCAACATGCGAATAATCAGGTAGGAACCAATAACAGTATCGGTGCTGCCAAAAAAAGGTTGTTGTTGATAAAAAGAAAGTGGTACCGCAACCAAGTCACCAAGATTGCAGAACATCTGGAATTAAAAAATCTTTCAATGGTTAAATATGGATTAAATAAAGGGTATATTGGTAATTTATACCTGCTTTTTAATGTTAATCAACTCAGACGCAGGTTGCGAGACCGAATTGCTCTCTCTTTTGCTCTCTTGTTCAATATCTTTTAAACGGTAAGGTTGAAAATGATTTTACTAACTGGAGCTACAGGCTTTGTTGGGCAGGCTGTATTAGTGCAGTTATTGCGTAGGCAAGAGTGCGCAATTCGGACCTATGGCCGCCGTGCGCCAGTCGGCTTGCATTGTAATGCCGCGCAAAATACTCTTCATATCAACGGTGACTTAAGTGATGGTGCGGATTTTTCTGCCGCCTTGACTGATATTGATGTAGTTATTCATTGCGCAGCCCAAGCTCATGTTATGAAGTCGTCTTCTGATCAAAGTGATGATCTTTATTGGGCCGCGAATGTCGAAGGAACGTGCAATTTGGCACGTCAATCTATTGTTGCTGGTGTGAAGCGTTTTATTTTTATCAGTTCAGTTAAGGTCAATGGTGAATCTACCACTAATAATTCACCTTTCGGCCATACTTCTCTACCTGCGCCAGAAGATGATTATGGTCGTTCGAAACAAGCGGCAGAAGAGGGGCTGCGTAGTTTGGTGGTTGGTACAGGTATGGAGTTGGTAATTATTCGCCCACCTTTGGTATATGGGCCGGGTGTTAAAGGCAATTTTCGTTCATTGCTTACAGTGGCTGAAAAAAATCTGCCGTTACCTTTGGGGGCTATTAATAACCAACGTAGCATGGTAGCTCTGGATAATTTGGTCGATCTGATTATGACCTGCATTACCCACCCTCATGCTACCAATCAGACCTTTTTGGTTAGTGATGATCAGGATGTATCAACCACTCAGTTACTTGAGAAGATGAGCCGTGCTGCGGGTAAATCTCCGCGTTTATTGCCGGTGCCAATGAGCTGGTTACGATTGGCAGGCAAGCTAACGGGTAAGCAGGCGGTGATTGAGCGGTTGTGTGGTAATCTTCAGGTCGATATCAACCACACCAAAACAACATTGAGTTGGCAGCCACCGATATCGCTGGAGGAAGGGATTAAACGCTGTTTTATTGAGGATAAAGAAGGATGTTGATTCGAGCGCTTGATTTTTGTGCAGCATTTTTTGGCTTGTTATTGCTTTGGCCTATTTTGTTGGTTGTCACCTTGATCGGCCTGTTTGATACCGGTGCGCCCATTTTTGTACAAGAACGGGTCGGGCGTTACAAAAAGCCATTCAGGCTGATTAAATTTCGTACCATGTCGGTCGATACCCAGTCGGTGGCGAGCCACTTGGCTAACACAAGTTCGATCACCAAGCTAGGGGCCTTTTTACGCAAGACTAAAATTGATGAACTTCCACAACTCATCAATGTAGTTAAAGGTGAGATGAGCTTGGTTGGGCCCCGACCTAATCTATTTAATCAGGAAGAACTAATCAAAGAGCGTGATGCTTTGGGTATTTATGATGTATTGCCTGGTATTACAGGTTTAGCTCAGATTCAGAATATTGATATGTCTACACCAGCATTGTTAGCCAAAACTGATCGTGAAATGATTGATTCATTAAATATTGAAAAATACTTTCGCTACATACTGATGACCGCAACAGGCCGTGGCAGTGGTGATGCAATTAAAAATAAATAAATATGTATTTATACTGGGATAAATCATGGTGGATCTTTTTTTAGGTATCTCTCGTTTCTATAAGCGACTAATCAGTGTATTTGCTGACTCGATATTACTGTCAATCGCATACTGGGGTGCGTTTGGAGTTCGTCTTGACGCAGAGGCGCCATTTGACGATGTCAAATATTGGCATGTCCTGGCATTGCTTCTCCCTGTGACTATTTTCATATTTATGAAATTGGGTCTTTATCGTGCCGTATTACGGTATGTGGGATTTAAAGTACTATGGACTGTGTCATTGGGGGTAGCTCTGTCTGCCGTCATGTTCGTCATGTTGGCTTTCTTTCTTGCCGTACCTTTGCCAAGAACAGTCTCTCTTATTTATTTCTCATTTGCAGTGCTATTGGTTGGTGGGGTTAGGCTTTTCTTCAGAATGGCCATTCACCGTGGAAAACATACCCGTATTCCGGTTCTAATATATGGTGCCGGAGCATCTGGACGTCAATTACAGATTGCCTTGAATCAAGGGCAAGAATTTTATCCTGTTGCATTTGTCGATGACGACAACTCCTTGGTTAACGCTGTTATTCAAGGCGTCAGCGTCTATAGCTCTGAAAGTATAGCTAATTTGATTTCCCAGTTTGAGATTAAGAAAATATTGTTAGCAATGCCCAGTGCATCTAGAGCTCGCCGTCAAGAGGTTATCAATCATTTAGAGCACTTTCCATGCGAGGTACTCTCTATCCCTGGCATGGTGGACTTGGTCGAAGGAAAGGCTCACATTGATGAATTGAAAGAAGTCTCTATCGAAGATCTGCTAGGTAGGGATCCTGTTGATCCGATCCCTAATTTGATGAACGCCAACATATCTGGTAAGAAAGTCATGGTTACCGGAGCGGGGGGTTCTATCGGTTCGGAATT
Organism: Aeromonas sp. QDB39; assembly: GCF_027707585.1. Lineage (NCBI taxonomy): Bacteria > Pseudomonadati > Pseudomonadota > Gammaproteobacteria > Aeromonadales > Aeromonadaceae > Aeromonas > Aeromonas sp. QDB39. Next base: position 6,405 of record NZ_JAPCIV010000008.1, read on the forward strand.
ATGTCGACAAATCATTCGCTGCCGACCTGAAAAATTGGTCCTTTTTGAATTGTCAGAGTATGGATTGTACGCTATTGATAAAGAGCTAAGGGAGTTATGTATAGCTCAGAGCCTTGATGTTGAAATAATCCCTCTGTTGGGCTCTGTACAAAGAATGCATCGCTTACAAGCCGTAATGCGTTATTTCCAAATTCAAACTGTTTATCATGCCGCGGCTTATAAGCATGTTCCTTTGGTTGAATATAATGTTGTTGAGGGGGTTCGTAATAATGTTTTTGGTACCTTGTACAGTGCTCAAGCGGCTATCTCGGCAGGAGTGGAGACATTCGTCTTAATTTCTACTGATAAAGCAGTACGACCAACTAACACTATGGGAACGACCAAGCGGTTGGCTGAGTTGGTGCTTCAAGCCCTTGCAGCTGCGCAGTCTCACACTCGCTTTTGTATGGTGCGTTTTGGCAATGTCTTAGGTTCTTCCGGATCTGTTGTGCCTTTATTCCGACAGCAAATCCGCTCTGGTGGGCCGCTTACAGTCACTCATCCTGATATCACTCGATATTTTATGACAATTCCTGAAGCTTCTCAGCTGGTGATTCAGGCAGGAGCTATGGGAGAGGGGGGCGATGTATTTGTGTTGGACATGGGGAAATCAGTCAAGATTATAGATTTAGCGTATCGCATGATACGCCTCAGTGGTTTGCGTGTTAGAAATGAACAATTTCCCGACGGTGATATCGAAATTAAAATTACGGGGTTACGACCTGGCGAGAAGCTTTATGAAGAGTTGTTAATTGGTAAGCAAGTCGAAGGGACTGCACATCCGCGTATAATGAAAGCATCTGAGCAGATGCTCAGTTGGTCTGAACTTCGGGCATTTTTAGTGGATCTCGACAGCGCTTGTCATCAGTTTGATCACGAAAAAATTCGCGAACTCTTACTGGCTATTCCTGCTGGTTTTTCACCAACAGACGGTATTTGTGATCTTGTGTGGCATGCAAGAATCACAAGTCATGGACAGTTAAATAAACCGACATCAACTAATATAGATTTTCTTTATTCAGATTCATCACTACCTATGCAATGAATATTATGGTCTAATCGGTGATAAATAATAATATTGTTGTTATGCGTTTTTCACGTGGAGTTTTAGCTTGGGCAACTTCATGTTGAACTTTCACCGTTAAAGTTGTTTTAATGATAGTTTGTTTTTATCATCGACTAACTATCCAGTTGGATTGTTATTTGCAATCCATAAGCGAACTTTGATTAAATTTTCATATCGGCAGGCATTAAACATAATGAATAAAATGAAAGGACTGTGTTTATCATCAGCAGCTTTGATTGGAACGGTAGTCGCTGCACCACAAATAACACCAGAGATGATGGCGAAATTTAAGCAGTTATCTCCTGCCCAGCAGCAGGCATTGGCTGCACAGTATGGTGTCGATACTTCTCAGTTGGGCGGGGGGGCAGGACAAAAAAGTAGCGTTACACCGGTTAAGACTGCGCCGGTAGCCGCTCCTCGCGAGGTTGATTATAGCCAAACTTCCCAGCGGCCTTTGGTGGCCGGTGTTGCGCAAGAGGGAACGTTACAGCCTTTTGGTTACAGTGTTTTTGCTGGTGAACCTCTAACAGATGCTCCGGTGGTCGATATGCCGGTGGCAGATGATTATGTTATGGGGCCTGGTGATGAAATTCGGGTTCAGCTTTATGGCAAGGAAAATGCGACTTATACCCTCGCAATAGGGCGGGAAGGGTTTATCGATTTCCCCTCGCTGGGGCCAATAGCTGCTTCCGGGCAAACATTCCAGCAATTGCGCAGTGAGCTTGAGAGCCGAATTAAAGAGCAGAAGATTGGGGTTGAAGCCTTTATCAGCTTCGGAGCTCTGCGTACCATGCAAGTATTTGTCATGGGTGATGCTTATCGCCCCGGGGCTTATAATGTTAATGGTATGGCGACTGTGACTCAGGCTCTGCAGGCTGCAGGTGGTATTGATACCGTTGGCTCATTGCGCAAGATCCAGGTCAAGCGTGCTGGTAATAAAGTCATTGATGTTGATCTTTACAAGATGTTGGTTTGGGGGGACACCAGTCAGGATATTCGGTTGCGCTCTGGTGATACGGTCTTTGTCCCAGCCAAGGGCAATGAGGTGAGTATTGATGGTCTTGTCAAACGCCCTGCTATTTACGAGCTGAGTGGTCCCGCTGCTCTGAGTAATGTTTTGGGATTGGCTGGTGGGATGAAAGCCTCGGCACTGAATGAGGTGTCAGTCACTCGTTATGGTGAGAGTGGTATGCGGGTTTTCAACCTGAACTTGTCAAGTCAGCATGACCGCCAGTTTGTCGTTCGCGATGGTGATAAAATTAATGTCAAGCCAAGCACCACAGAATACAGTCAGGCTGTTGTAGTGAAAGGTGCAGTAGTCCGTGATGGTGTCTTTAGTTTTGAGCCTGGTATGCGGATCAGTCGTGTGTTGCAAAGCGCTGAACGCGACCTGACTTCGGTGACAGACCTCAACTATGCCTTGGTTGTGCGTGAAATGGATGCTCAGCGAAATATTGAGGTGCTGCAATTCAATTTGGGGCGTGCATTGCAAATGCCTGGTGGGGAGGATGATATCCGCTTACAGCCGCGCGATCAGGTGTTGATTTTTAGTAATGATGCAACAGATAGATTGAAGCAAGTGGCTAATAGTCACCCTTCTTCCGAGGGACTTAACCAGCTGACTCGGCAACGAATTCAGCAGCAAGCTGACGCCGTAGATAATAGTACTGGTGCCGATGTTAAAGTTAGTGAAATTAGTAAACAGGACAAAATGACTTTGTCGAAGGTGTCCGGTTCAACAGAGACCGAAGCAATGGTCGGTGCTTCTCGTCAAGCTTTGCTATCCCCAGTTCTGGAGCGTTTGAAAGCGCAAGCTGCCCAAGGTAAGCCGGTGCAGATTGCCGAGGTGCGTGGCGAGGTAAAATATCCGGGGATTTATCCTTTAACGCGATATAGCCGCACTCATGATTTGATCTTGGCTGCTGGCGGTTTTAATGAAAAGGCCAATATAATTGAGTTATCCCGTGTCAACGAGCGCGGCAATGACATCTCGATTGAAAATCAACGGCTGGATTTGGCTACGGCAAATCGGGTGACCGGTTCGCCATTGGTTCAATCCAAAGATAGCCTGAATGTATTACCGCATCCTCAATGGCGTGAGGAGGCAACTGTTCAAGTCTTTGGCGAAGTCAAATTTCCGGGGACTTATACTGTTCGCCGTGGCGAAAGTTTGCGTGATTTGATTCAGCGGGTCGGTGGTATTACGCCCTATGCGAATCCAAATGGGACAGTGTTTGCCCGTGAAGCGCTGCGCAAGCAGGAAGCTGAACGTCTTGAGTTGTTGCGCGATGAATTGAAACAAGAAATTGCAACAATGACGTTACGTCGGCAATCCAGCATTGCAAACTACAATAGCTCTCCTGCTGAGGCTATGACAGTTGTTAATCAGCTGGAAAATACCAAAGCAATTGGTCGTATGACGATTGATATGCCTGCTATTTTAAGCGGTGAAAAGAATGCCGATGTCATGCTACAAGATGGCGATAAGGTTTACGTGCCGGCCTTGCAGAATGTGGTATCAATTCAAGGGATGGTACAGTTTCCCTCTACTCACATTTATGACGGTGAGTTGAGTATTAAGGATTATCTAAGCCGTGCCGGTGGGACCAAGAAACAAGCGGATACGGATCGTATCTATGTCATAAAAGCAAATGGCAGTGTCATGTTGCCTGGTGATAGCTGGTTTGGTGGTCGGAAAGGGTTGGAGCCTGGTGACAGTATTATCGTACCTGTGGATTCTGACTATCTTGATAATTTGAGCATAATGACTTCTGCAACCCAAGTCCTCTATCAACTGGGTGTCGCATGGAGTGCAGTAAAATAATAAATGCGCTTGTTTTGTAACTGCTGGGTCAGATATCTATTATTCATGAATCTGACCTATTTAACATCCGGTTTTATATGAAAAACATAAAAGAACAGCCTTTGCTTTCACTGGCTATGCCTCCTGTTGCAGATAATGAGATAGATTTACATGAATTATTAATGGCACTGTGGCGGGGGAAGTTGTGGCTATTTATGACCACTCTTCTCGGTGCTGTAATATCTATTGTTATTGCCATGTCACTCCCTAATGTTTATCGAGCAGAAGCATTGCTTGCTCCGTCATCTGAGCAACAAGGTGGCGGGCTTGCTGCTATGGCTGCCCAGTTTGGCGGGCTAGCCAATTTAGCTGGTATCAATTTGAAGAGTGATAAGGCAGATAAAACGGCGATTACTGTTGAAATAGGTAAATCACGTCAGTTTTTAAGCCACTTTATCCGGGATCACCACTTGGAGGTGCCATTAATGGCAGCCTCAAGGGCAGACAAGGTAACAGGTGAGCTCATTATTGATGAAGACATTTATGACTTAACCCACAAAAAGTGGGTTCGCGAAGTGCCGAATGGAAAGTCTGTGGAGCCTACGGATTGGGAGCTAGTCGAGGCATTTCGCAAGCTGGCGAGTGTCAGCCAGGATAACAAGTCCGGATTGGTGACTGTTGTGGTTGATTTCTACTCCCCACAACTTGCTAAGCAGTGGGTTGACTGGTTGGTGTCAGATCTCAACGCGACCATGAAAACGCGTGATCAGAATGATGCTATTCGTAACATTACTTACCTTAAGTCCCAGCTTGAAAAGACGCCAGTAGCTGATATGCAGAAGGTTTTTTATCAACTGATTGAAGATCAGACGAAAACGCTGATGCTGGCTGAAGTCAACCAGGAGTATGTGTTCAAAACCCTGGACCCTGCGGTTGTGGCTGAAGAGAAATTAAAGCCCAAGCGTGCGCTGATCGTGGTACTTGGTACTTTACTAGGCACTTTGTTCGGTGTTGTGCTGCTGCTGGGTCGTCACGCTATGCGTCGTAAGGTGGCATAATTGCGGCTTGTGTGGTAGCTATACAAAGCGAGGGTTTGACTCAAACGTACCACGTGATAGCTGGTCAAATTCTCAATTTGGGATTATCCTATATCTTCTTAACTCACTTATGATAAGGAATTTTTGCATGAAAAAGTCAGCTATGACTTTGGCCGCTTTGCTGGCTCTGTCAACTAATGCATTCGCTGCTGAAGAAGTTGCTGCAGGTACTACTACTGGTGGCGCTGCAGGTGGCGCTGCTGGTGGTGTTGCTGCTACTGGCGCAGCAATTGGTGCTACTACAGCCGTTGCCATTGGTGTCGGTGTTGCTGCGGTGACTGCACTGGTTGTTTCTGAAGCTAGCAAAGACAATGCCGGTACTGGCACCAATACCAATACCAATACTGCTACCAAGTAATTGTGAATATTTATTCTTAATAAATAAGGCTACCTTTGGTAGCCTTATTTTTTAGCATTCTTTGTTTCAAACCGAGCTCTGTTGATATGTTTTTCAATCGTCAATTGATATTTTTAGGGTTATTTTTATTAAGTGGATGCTCGGCCACTGGGTCCGATACATTTGCAACACTACGATATGCCGCTTGGGGTAATCCAGATGTTGAGCTGACTGCTGAACAAGTGAACAAGGTCCCCTACGCTAGTGCCTATCTGCAAGTAGGTGATAACCCACAAGCATTTGTAGTATTAGCATTTGTTGATCCAGATAGTTCCCTTACCTGGATTGGAGCAGACAGTAATATTTTTGTGACCAAGTATGGACGTATTATCAAGACGGTTGGGCTAGATAATGACCTCTATAGTATTCATGAGATCGGAGCCAGTGCTGATCCTTTGCGTCTTCTCAAGATTTTCATCACTAATGAAGAATGCCGGCAAATCTACCAGCCTTGGTCGTATCGAGGTGAATGGACTAAAGACTATGTAAGCGGCTATCAGGTGCGTGCAAATGTTAATCCTCCTCAAGCAGACACGCTTGTGATCCTCGGGAAATCTTATCAAACTTTGCTCTTTGAAGAACTGATTGATATTCCATCACTCAATCAACAGTGGTTAAACAAATATTGGGTTGATCAACATAATGGCGAAGTGATAAGAACAGAGCAGCAGCTGGGACCTGATATGCCAGTTATTAAAATGACCATTTTGAAGCCATATTTATCATGAAATTGAAAACTCTTTTATCTTTATTATTGCCTACCATTATGGTGCATAGTGCGGAACCGGGTAGTCAAGTAAATGTGCTCTACTCCAATCATTATTTTGCCACAGTGAAGTTATTATCAGGTGCCAGGCTTGCTGATCTTTTAGTGTCCTCACAATTACCATCTGAGACGTACTGGCGCAGTGCGCAGATAAGTCATCCTCAGTCTCACGATAAAATAATAGCAGATAAAATGAATCTGTTGAGTGACTTGAAGGCGTTGCAAGTACAGTGGATGCGTGATGGAAATATGGGCGCATGGGTACAATCTTCACAGCAACTTCTTATTGAGATTGACCGTCTTAATGTTACAGGACGATTACCCATAGCAATTGATCCTGTTATCAATCGTGCTCATGAAGATAAGAATCCTCTGTTATCAGGTGATTACACACTATTCATCTCTCCTCGCAGCCAGTTTATCTATTTTACTGGCCTAATTAATGGAGCCTCCAGACAACTTTTACGCGAAGGCGCTGGTTTGGCCGATTATTGGCAAGCATATTCGCTGTTAGCGGGGGCCGATCTGGCTCAAGCATATCTTATTCAACCAACAGGCGAGGTTTCGCTGGTGCCTGTTGCTGTCTGGAATCAATTGCATCGTGAGCCGATGGCTGGAGCAACATTATTTGTTGGTTTTGATACAGACTTGTTACCGGCCAAGTATAAGAATCTAAATCTTCGTATTGCTAATTTGCTTGCCAACCGGATACCTGAATGATGATGCCAAGAGTAACGTTTATTGCGATTTTCGTAAGTAGTGTTGTGCATGCAACAAGCCCCGCTAATGACCCATATGGCTCATCGCAGAGTGACTTTGGTGGTGTGGGGCTGATGCAGATGCCGACTGCTAGAATGGCAAAAGAGGGGGAGTTTAGCGCCAACTATTTTGATAACGATCAATATCGTCGTTGGTCTATTTCTGTTCAACCCTTTGATTGGTTTGAAGCTACCCTGCGTTATACTGATGTGAGAACACAACTCTATAGTCAAAGCGAAGATTTTAGTGGTGATCAAACATATAAAGATAAAGGGATGGACTTCAAATTCAAACTGATACAGGAGTCTAAATGGACCCCCCAAGTTGCTCTTGGCTTTAGAGATTTGATGGGCACCGGGTTGTTTGATAGCGAATTTGTCGTTGCGAGTAAGCGCTATGGGTCTTTCGATTTCACTCTTGGCATGGGATGGGGCAATATGGCCGAAAGCGGTAATATCAATAACCCATTCTGTGAAATTAAAGATAGCTGGTGTCAGCGGGACCAAGGTGTTTCAGGAAGTGGTGGAAAGTTTGAATGGAATAGCCTCTTCCATGGAGCAACTGCACTATTTGGTGGCGCTGAATATCAAACACCATGGCATCCTCTACGATTGAAACTGGAGTATGATGGTAACGATTATAGCAGAGAGTATGCTGCGAGCTATGGTCCATTAAAGCAAACATCGAAATGGAATGTTGGTGCTGTCTATCGAGTATTTGACAATATAGATACGCATCTGAGTTGGCAGCGAGGAAATACCTTGATGTGGGGGATTACCATGCGAACCAATTTCAATGAACTTAAACCAGTACATATTGATGACTCTCGCCAAAAATATCAGGTTGCAAATGTTCCAGATACGGCGGCACATGTAGACTGGAATAAATTTGCTAGTGACCTGAATAGTAATGCAGGTTGGAAAGATACTGTAATATATCAAGATGATGCTGTGGTAACGATTATTGCTGAGCAGGTTAAATACAGAAGTAGAGCCGAATCTACGCTTCGAACCAGTTTGCTGGCGGCAAATTATTTACCTGAATCGGTACGTAAGGTGCACGTTCTGGATAGCAAGAATGATTTCAAGTTACAAGAAACGACTATCGATTTGCCATCGGTTAGATCTGCTAATGTTACCCAGGTTTTAGGGCAAGAGCATGAGGCGCAGTTTTATACTGGCCCTATTAATAAAGACTATGAGAGTAGTAAAAAAGTATTTCAAGAGAAAAAGAACAAATTTGTATTCTCAATTGATCCCGATTTGAATCAATCTTTTGGGGGGCCTGAATCCTTTTATATGTATCAGCTCGGAATAAATGGTAATGCCAGTTGGCATTTTTCTGAACAGGTATCATTGGATAGTACAGTTTTTATTAATATTGTTGATAATTATGATAGGTTTAATTATAAAAATCCACCCGTCGATGGCGAGGCATTACCTCGAGTCAGAACATGGATTCGTGAATATGTAGATTCATCAGACATTTTGTTAAACAATTTACAACTAACAAATATGCAGCAACTATCTGAAGACTGGTATGGACAAATATATAGTGGCTACCTTGAGATGATGTATGCTGGTGTGGGGGGAGAAGCGTTGTATCGTCCCTATGGAAAGTCTTGGGCCATTGGTATTGATACGAACTGGGTAAAACAGCGTGATTGGTATAATACCCTCAAGATGGCTGACTATGATGTAGTTACAGGCCATCTGACAGGTTATTTGCATTTACCCTATGTTGATAGCGTCTTGGCTAAAATTGCTGTCGGGAGATATCTTGCTGGAGATACGGGTGTGACATTTGATTTTTCAAAACGGTTTGACTCAGGAGTAATGCTTGGAGCTTATGCTACACTGACCAATGTCTCTTCTGAAGAGTATGGAGAAGGTAGTTTTACCAAAGGAATTTATGTCACTATTCCTTTTGACCTGATGCTGATTCATCCGACAACCACCAAAGGCACTATCGGTTGGGTCCCATTGACTCGCGATGGTGGGCAGATGCTGAATCGTAAGAATAGTCTATATGGTGCTACAGAGTTACAATGAGTTTTTATATGAATTTTCGCAAAAATAGCTTAATAACTTCATAGATTAATTTATGGCATTCTTGGTGGGAGCATATGAAGCTTAGTTGTACTAAAAAGATATAAATTTTGTATTTTTAACTTTTTAGTGCTTATAATATTGATCATAAAGCCAGTTATGATAAGCAAGAGAGATATCATGAACAAAGAAACGCCACAGATGCCAACTCAGTGGACAAATCTAGGTGCCGATGAGATTGATTTGCGTGAGCTTTTATCAGTGCTATGGTGCAGGAGAGCTCTGATATTAGCACTCACCTCAATCTTTGCAATTATTGGTATTATATATGCTTTGTATGCTCAACAGATTTGGTCAGCAAATGCTGTGATTAATACCCCTAGTACAAAAGATATACAGCCCATGTTACGAGTCATTAATCGAGCAAGGTTGCTTGGTTTGACGGAGTTCCCTGTCCTTGATAGCACAGCACTTTATAAAGAATTTGTGCGTGAGTTTAATTCTTATGAGAATCGTCGAGAGTTTCTACGAAGTAGCGATTTATTTAAACGTCAAATAGTCTCTAACCAGTTAGATGAGCGTAGTCAGCGTCGTTGGCTTCGTGATTGGGCTAAGTTGATGCTTGCTGAGCCTGTTGATAAAAAGGGAGAAGGCTCAGAAGTATTACTTACAACTAGTGCTGATAATTCTTTAGAGGCATTATCCATGCTTGAGCAATATATCAAACTTATTGTTTATAAGCAAAACCAGCGTGTGCTTAGTGATTTGGTTGAGCTGCAAGAGAGTAAGCTTGAGGAACTCCAATCGAAGTTGTCTATGGCTAAGTCAGACGCAGAAATTAATTTAAAAGATGAAATAAAAAATCTGACATTAGCAATCTCTGTTGCAAAAGCTGCTGGCGTTGAACATCCTTTGGAAAACTATAGTAATAATGAGCGTTTTCCTATCACTCTTGGAGTTAAGGGATTAGAACAGAAGCTTCTTTTATTAAAAAAAATAGAGTTGGCTGTTTATCAGCCAGCTTTAGTTGAGCTGCAAACGAAAATTAATCGTTTGAAAGAGATTAACTTTACTGGCTTAAGTTTCAGGCCTTTTTCCTACACAGATGTTCCTGAGGAACCACTAAATCGTGATAAACCCAAGCGTCCGCTGATAGTTGTGTTGGCCACTTTGTTGGGCTGTTTGTTTGGTGTTGGAGTTGTGTTGGGTCATCATGTTTTTCGTCGACCGTTACAGTCATAATTATTTGTAGTACTCAAAGGAGGGGAGGGTTCCCCTTTATTTTCAACTAAAAAATAGGAACTTTAGGGATTCGGTCAATGGCTTTAATACGAATCATGATGATCCTTTGCGTATTCTATTGGCTGCTGGGCATGCACTTTTTCATGCACAACCCTGGTGGGGCCGGGCTCTATCTGCCGTTCAATGCCTGGGGCTGGGTCTTCGCCAGCCTAGTTATCGGTCTGGGGCTGTGGCAGGTGACACTGCAGCAGCGGTTGGTGTTCTCCTCTTTGCAGGGCTGGCTCTGGCTGGGGGCGCTGCTGCTGCTGCTGCCTATGGCCTATCCTGGCTTTGAGCTGAAAGACTACGCCATTCCCCGTTTGCTGGGGCTGTTTGCCGGTCTGCTGTTTCTGTTCTGTCTCTACCAGTGGCAGCTGGTGCAGGCGTCTCGTGACCGGCAGCTCTATCTGCTGCTGGGCGCGGTGGCCATCGAGGCGCTGCTGGGCCTGGTGCAGTACTACCTGCTGATCCCGGGTAACTGGCTGGGGTATGACACCCGCGCCAACCGCCCCTACGGCATCTTTCAACAACCCAATGTGATGGCGACCTTCATGGCGACCGGGCTTGTGCTGGCCGGCTGGCTGGGACTGCGCGGTAATGCCAACCCCTGGCTCAAGGGGCTGCGCTATGGGGTGATCCTGGCGGCCAGCCTGCTGCTGGTGGCGCTGCAATCCCGGGTGGGGCAGTTGGGGGGCCTGTTGGCACTGCTCCTGCTCGTGCCCGAATTGCATCGTCAGGGGCGGCTGGCACAGGTACTGGGTCTGGTTGCAATCGGTGTCGGGCTGGGGATCGCCTCCCAGTACGGGATCAGCGGTGTCAAACGCGGGCTGGAGGCTTATCAGTCGGGCGGCATGCGTTCCATCTACTGGCCCTATGCCGCCAAGCTGATTGCCCAGTCTCCGTGGGTTGGTTGGGGTTATGGCAGCTTTGAAACCACCTTTTTGCACCACTACATGGCCGACAAGGCGCTGAACCCGGCCATGGTACAGATTGAATACAACCTCGATCACCCCCACAACGAGTTCCTCTACTGGGCGGTGGAAGGGGGGCTGGCCCCCATGATCGGCATGGTGCTGATGGGCGGCGCTCTGTTGTGGCGTGTGCTCAAGGCCGGTTGGGTCAAGGGGGCGGCGCTGCTGGCGCTGGTGACCCCCATCCTGCTGCACACCCAGACCGAGTATCCGCTTTATCACGCCATCGCACTGTGGTGGGCCCTGCTGCTGCTGGTGTATGTGCTGGATGCGGAAGTGGAGGAGGGGCTGCAGGCCTCGGGCCGTGCCAGCTGGCGCGAGTATGTCTATCGCCCCTGGTTGTTGCTGCGCTTCGTGGCCATCATCATTCCCCTGCTGGTGGTGCCCTTCATGCTGACCGCCATTCATACCGCCTGGGTGGTCACCAAGTACGAGCGCGGCGGCTACAAGGAGCCGACCCTGCTGCTCGAGATCGTCAATCCCATGGCCTGGTTGACCCGGGTCGAGTTTGACGTCAACTCGGTGCGGCTGATGGTGGGTTTGCAGGCCAACAATCACGCAGAGCTGGAGGCGTATCTCGACTGGGGTCAGGCGTTTGTGCGCCACACGCCGAGAGCCAACATCTACGCCAACATGGTGATCGCGCTGGATGCACTGGGACGAAAAGAGGAGGCCAGAGTACTGCGCCGCGAGGCGCTGGTGCTCTACCCGGGTGATCCCTTGCTGACCGGCTCGGCCGCCACCTCCGTGGCCACGGCGCTGGAGCGCAAACCCTCGGCCTGATAGCGGCTGTCGAGGCCATGCCGGGCGGGCAGGCTGTGCGATGTTTCATCAACTGCCCCATCGCCTCGCAAAAATGGCGGCCGCTGCTGGACGGCAGAGGCACCATGGCTAAGATAGTGGCCTCAACGTCTTGTTCAGTAGGGAGTATGAAATGGAGTTAGTGCTTGGCCCGTTGGAGGCCCGCGTGATCGGCTGTCTGATCGAAAAAGAGATCTGCACCCCGGATCAATACCCCCTCTCTCTCAATGCGCTGGTCAATGCCTGCAACCAGAAGAGCAACCGCGAGCCGGTGCTGGAGCTGTCCGAGCTCGACATCCGGGCCGTGGTGGATGAGCTGATCCGCAAGCGTCTGGTGGTCAATACCGCCGGCTTCAATGCCCGGGTTCCCCGTTACCAACACCGCTTCTGCAACACCGAGTTCGGCGAGCTGAAGTTCACGGCCCAGGAGCTCGGCATTATCTGCGAACTCTTGCTGCGCGGCCCGCAGACGCCGGGGGAGCTGCGCTCGCGCACCAACCGCCTGTGCAGCTTCGATGACGTGACCCAGGTCGATGCGGTATTGGCCAAGCTCGCCGAACAGGGGCCCTACGTGGTCAAGCTGCCGCGCGAGCCGGGCAAGCGCGAGTCCCGGTATGCCCACCTGTTCAGTGGCGAGGTGGATCTGCAGGCGCTTGCCGAGGCGGCCCCCGCCAGCAGTTATGCCTCGCCCGCAGCGGATCGACTGACGGTGCTGGAGGAGGAGGTCGAGAGCCTCAAGGCGCAGCTGCAGCTGCTGGCCGAGCGTCTGGCGCAGCTGGAAGGCTGACACGCTGACAATATGTCCATCAAGAGGCGCCCAGGCGCCTTTTTTTGTGCGCCTTTTCTGTCATCTCCATCCGGTGAACCCCCTGGTCTCACCTTGCCCCAAGCCCGCCCCTGACGGGGATGCCGCAGCTTTTTTGCGTTATTTCGTCGTTAAGGGTCGAGCCGCCGTCGCTTTCCCGTTAAAATTCCGCTTTTGCACCTGCCCGTGAGTCTCGATGTCTGCGTCCACTCTCTCTTCAGATTGTTATGCCCTGCTCGGTGAGCTGCAGTTGCAGCGCACCGCCAGTACCCGCTATTTGCAAGAACAGCTGCCGTTCGGGCAGGCCCTGCTCGACAAGTTGAGTCAGTTGCAACTGCTGGGGTTGGTGCGGCTGCGTGGGGAACAACAGTGGAGTCTGACGGCAGAGGGAACCCTGGCGTTGATCCTGGCGGTGCGTCGCGGCGATTGTCCCATGCCCAACTGGGCACGGGTGCCGTCGGTCACCGGCCAGGAGATGGCACAGGCGCTGGTGCGTGAGCTCTGTCTGGGGGAGGCCGGGCAAGTGCCCGCTTACTATCTGGCGGCCGATCTGCTGAGCCTGCTCGATCTGCCCGATGCCCACCGCTTGCTGGCAGGCTCGAGCCCCCAGTGGCAGCGGCTGATGCTGCAGCACTTCGCCCTGCAAACGCTATTGGATGCCGAGCCCCATGGGCAGTGGCCGCTGGCCCAGGCGGCCGGCGAGTGTGCCGCCGAGCTGGCCAAGCTCAGCGACGGCTTTGCTGCCGAGTGGCAGTGGCTCTGTGGCGAGCTGAGCGGGAAAGCAAACACTCACTGGCCCGCCCTGCAACAACTGGCGGAGCAGGGGGGAGAGCAGCCCCTTGCCGAGCGCCTGTTGGCAGCGCTTGGGGCTTGGCAGACGCAGGAGGGGCAAGAGGATGGGCAGGGTAAGTGGCCACTGACTTTCAGTGCCTTGCTCTGGCTAGGCTGGTTGCAGCAGGCCGATCCCGTGCTCGCCAGCGAGCAGCGCAAGAAGTGGCAGCGCAGTCTGGCCAACCAGTTTCCTTTGCTGGCGGATCTGCTGGGGCAGTGGGCGGGTGATCGCCACGGTCAGGCGGTCGGGCTGTTCGATACCCTGCAATTGCCGCCGGAAGAGCTGCACTGGGGCTACCTCTGGCTCGATCTCTGCGCCCTTGCCCGGCATGGGGAGCAGAGCCCCCAGGTGGCCATCCTGCACAAATGGGATCTCTCCCACGTGCTGGATGCCGCGCCCCGCCACAGGTTGATGGCCTTCTGTCAGGATCTGCTGCGGCTGTTGTTGGGGCAGGGGGCGCAGCAGCAGCCGCTGCAGCAACTGCGCGCCGCCAGCGGCGAGCAGGAGGCCGACGAGCAGGACGGGGAGGACAAGACGCCTGCCTCTGCCAGCTGGCTCAACTGGCTGCAGGGGCTGGGACGCGCCAGCGGCGTGCGCAAGCCGCAGGAGCGACTGGTCTGGCTGCTGCATGCGGAAGGGCCCGAGCTCGAGTGCAAGATCCAGAAGCAGAGCACCAAGGGGGAGTGGACTGCCGGTCGCCGGGTCGATCCCACCCTGCTCTCCACCCAGTACGCCAACCTGCTCGACGAGGAGGACTGGGCGCTGGTTCGCACGCTGCCGCGTACGCTGGGGCGGTTGCCGCGCGAGGTGTGGGCACCGCTTGCCAACCATTCCCGCCTGTTCAATGCCAGAGGGCAGAAGCTGCAGCTGGCCATCACGGCACCCTTGCTGCAGATAGTGGCCACCGAGCAGGGCATGAGCGCCGTGCTGAGCCCGGCTGCCGCGGCGCGAGGGGCTCACATACTGCCGCTGGCGCAGGATCTGTGGCAGCTCATTCTCACCCCGCAGCCGCTGCTCGACCGGCTGCCTGCGCTGGAGGCCATTCCGCTGCTGCCGGCCGAGGGGCTGGCGGAACTGCAGCATACCCTGGACGCCATTGCGGGGCTGCCCTGGCACAGCCAGGTGGCGGGCCTGCACGGCAATGCCGAGCTGGCTCCCTGGCCCGGTGTGGCCTCGGTTCAGCTCGACTGGCAGGATGGCCAGCTGGCGGTCCGGCTGGTGACCCGGTTTGACGACTTGCCGCCGCAGCCCCTTGGCAAGGGCGAGGCCATCGTGCGCCAGGGGATCAAGGATTATCACTACTGGCAGCGGGATCTGGCGGCCGAGAAAGGCGAGGCCCAGCGGCTGCGCAATCAGTTGCCCATCGAGTTGCCTGGCAGCGAGTGGCGCCTCGAGGGAGAGCAGGCACTGGCGCTGGTCAATGCCCTGCCGGAGCTGGTGGATGCCGGCGTGGTCATTCACTGGCATCAGGACAGCGCGCGTCTGAAGAGCCTCGATGAAGCTGCCCTGAGCCTGCGGATCGAGCGGCGCCAGGATTGGTTCCAGGTGGAAGGGGCGCTCTCTCTCGATGAGCACCAGATCCTCGACCTGCGCCTCATCCTGCGCCAGCTGACCCCGGGCCAACGCACCGTTCAGCTGGACGAGAAGACCAGCCTGATGTTGAGCGACAAGCTGGTGGAGCGGCTCACCATGCTGGGCGCCATGCTCGACGAAGAGCAGCGCATCAATCACAAGCTGGCCTACCCGCTGACCCGCCTGCTCTCCGTCATCACCACCGAGGGGGATGCCGCCTGGCACTCCCTGCAACAGGAGTGGCAGCAGGAGGTGGAATGCCCGGCCGAGTTGATGGGGCCGCTGCGGGATTATCAGAAGGAGGGGGTACGCTGGCTGGCGACCCTGGCCCACCATGGCTTTGGCGCCTGTCTGGCCGACGACATGGGCCTTGGCAAGACGCTGCAGGCGCTCATCGTGCTGCGCATGCGCCAGCATCTGGGCCCGGCGCTGGTGGTGGTACCCAAGTCAGTGGTCACCAACTGGCAGGAGGAGGTCGCACGCTTCGCTCCCGAGCTGGAGGTGGTGGTGTTCGACAACCCGTCCGAGCGGGAAGGGATGATCCGCGAAGCCAAGGCGGGCCAGATCATCCTGCTCAACTACGGCATGCTCGGCAGTCTGGCGGAGGCGCTCAAAGCCCGTCGCTGGTCCTCCATGGTGCTGGATGAGGCGCAGCAGATCAAAAATGCCGGTACCCAGCGGGCCAAGCTGCTGTTCCAGCTGGACGGCGATTTTCGGCTCGCCCTCTCCGGCACGCCCATCGAGAACCACCTGGGGGAGCTGTGGAGCCTGTTCACCTTCATCAACCCCGGCCTGCTCGGCAGCCTCGGCGAGTTCAAGCGCCGCTTCGGCAAGGCGGTGAAGGATCCCCAGCACATGGCGCTGCTGCGTGCGGTGATCAGCCCCTTCATCCTGCGCCGGCTCAAGCAGCAGGTGCTGACCGAACTGCCGGACAAGACCGAGATCATTCATCACATCAGCCTCTCCCCCGAAGAGCGTCAGCTCTACGAGGCAACCCGGCGCGAAGTGGTGCAGCAGGTACAAAGTGCCGACGGCCGCGCCCTGATGCACGTGCTGAGCGGGCTGACCCGGCTGCGCCGGCTCTGCTGCTCGCCCCAGCTGGTGATGCCCGAGTGGTCCCAGGCCAGCAGCAAGCTGGACGAGGCGATGGCGCTGCTGGAGGAGGCCATCGGCAATGGTCATCGGGTGCTGGTGTTCAGCCAGTTCGTCGATCTGCTGAGCCTGTTGCGGGCCCGCATCGAGCAGCAGCAGTGGGACTACTGCTACCTGGACGGCGGCTGCTCGGCCAAGTCCCGGCAGGAGTCCATCCTGCGTTTTCGCCACGAGGCGGTGCCGCTGTTTCTGATCAGCCTCAAGGCGGGGGGCACAGGCCTCAACCTCACCCAGGCCGATACCGTGCTGCACCTGGATCCCTGGTGGAACCCGGCGGTGGAAGATCAGGCGAGCGATCGGGCCCACCGCATGGGGCAGACCCAGCCGGTGACCGTCTATCGCCTGGTGTGCGAACAGACGGTGGAGGAGAAGATCGTCGCCCTGCACGATGAGAAGCGGGCGCTGGCCGACGGCCTGCTGAGCGGCCAGTCGGAAGTGCGCGGGCTGGATGTGGAGAGCCTGCGAGCCCTGCTGATGAGCTGACCGCGATCAGCTGGCTCGGGCTACAGACAAGGGGAGCATCCAATGATGCTCCCCTTGTTGTTTGGTACGTGTTATTTGGCTCGTGCCGTTTGGCGCACGTGACGCCTGGGCGAGGCTGCACAACAGTTCGTGCCGGTTATCCCTGATAGAGGTAGAGATGCAACCGCTCTATGATGGGCTCGCCGCCAATCTTGCGATCCCGCCGGGCCTGGCGCAGCTTGGGCGGGTAGTGGCCAAGGTGGGTGACGGCGGGCTGGGTGTCCGAGCAGAGCAGCAGGGGCAGGCTCGCCTTGAGCTGCTGCTTGCGAGGCTCCCGGTCCTGCCAGAGCAGGTTGATCATCGGGTGGGTCTTGACCGGCCGGCGGATCCTGAGCTCTGCATCCGCAGGCAGGCGGCGGATGTCGTACACCTCTTGATCCACCATCTTGCTCCACTCCTCGTTGTTCGACAGCGCCGGGATATAGCGGCGGCTGCGCTCCAGCATCTCCAGCACCTGCTCCCGACTGAGCCGACTGATGCTCTGCTTGTCAGCCCAGGTGAAGCCGAGCGAGTGCAGCTCTCCCTCAAGCCAAGTGAGCTTGCGATAGACCTGCAGGGTAATGACTCCTGGCAGGGCCCTGTGCACCAACTCGAACTTCTCATCCCGCCCGCCCGCCTGCTGCACCAGCGCCTTGAAAGCGAGCTTGCACCCGTTGACCTCGTCGATCAGCGGTCGCAGCAGGGGGGCACTGGCGGCAGGAAAGCGCAGCCAGCCCGGCAGGCGGTGGGTGGCCTTGGTGGAGCAACCGGGGCGGGCGCTGTGATCCCGATAGGCGCTGAGGGTCGCGGCCAGTGCGGCCTCCTCGCCCAGATAGCCCACCTCGATCTGCTCGATGGGCTCATGCTCCTGTCCTTGCGGTACGGCGGGCAGGGGATAGACGTGGGCCTCCAGCAACTCAAGCTGTTCCAGCTGCGTGGCCAGGCTGTCCAGCGCCTGTTCAAGTCGCTCCATCTGCTGGCGCAAGGCGGCTGTGGGGGTAAATGTCTCCATCGGCATGTCCTGTATTTGCCCCTGTCAGCCCTGGTGAATGGGCTGATCGTAGGGCAGTGAAAGCACTGTATAAATAACCATATCAGCCTGCGGCATGGGTGCCAAGTGCCTGCGTTCCAGGGGGTTGGAGAGGGACAAAAGATCGGAGTCATTTGAGGGTAAAATCTTTGTATCTAGCTGTTAATAAAGGATCAATAAAAGATCGCTTGGTTAACAACTGAATGTAAAGGCCAGGTTGCCCGCCTTGCTTGTGCCCACAGTGAATGCATAGCCAGTAGAGGAAACTGCATAGTTAGAAGGGATCCATGCAGGAGAATATGCTGCAGGGTATTCTGTACAGACGAAAAGATGATTAAGTTGTTATTAATCAATGCGTTATATTCATGCTCATGACGACATCAACCATTAGTTTTAATAATGTCTGCTATCAAAATTCGTCAATTGAGTCGGCTACCCCCCCTGACTAAGCTTTGCGCAACAAATTCGCACCCCGCGCAGACATTGTAAAGAGGAGCCACATCATGGCCAACATGACTTATACCGAAGCCGGTTACCAGCATTCCAGCCAACTGAATCTGGCTGCTCGCGTCAAAATGACCGTACTGACCTGGCTGGAACGCAGCCGCAGCCGTCGCCAGCTCTCCGAGCTGCCCGAGTACCTGCTCAAGGACATTGGTCTGAACGAAGCCGATCGTTATCAAGAGACCACCAAGCCGTTCTGGCGTGGTTGATCTGCCGGGCAAGGATGCCTCGTTTTACTGCTGACTCACTGTTGCCAGCCAGCGTCGCCATGGCGTGACAGACAGCCCCGTTTGCCTGGGCCCGTTCTCTTCGTTGTACCCGTTCCCCTCTCTCACGGCCTGTAGCCGACCCCTTTTGTTCCCTCGTGATGTTCCTCCCTCCCACACTTGTAACATTACTGTTTGAATTTGTTTAAAAATTGATTTTAAGCCCGAGGGCCTTGCGTATAATCCGGCCAAGCGTTCCTGACAAAAGGGTGAGATGGATGATTCCCCAGCATGACTTTTTGGCCCTGACTCGCCGCCACGAGTGGCAGCTTGAGCCGTTCTCATTTGATCTGCCGGATGGTGCTCGCGCGAGTGTGTGGGATACGGGGGTGCTCTGCCTGGAGCCTGCCAGCGGTGCCGGCGACCTGCCGGGCGGGCGCAAGGATATCGTGCTCTCCTGCGGCATCCACGGCAACGAGACGGCCCCCATCGAGATCTGCAACCAGCTGCTGAGCCGTCTGCTCAGTGGCGAGCTCAGGGCTTGTCACCGGGTGCTGTTTCTGTTCGGCAACCCGGCGGCCATGAACCTGGGCGTGCGCGAAGTGGAGGAGAACATGAACCGGCTCTTCTCCGGCGCCCACAGCAAGGGGGAGGGGCTGTGCAACCAGGAGCGGATCCGCGCCATGCGCCTCGAGCAGTATGTGAGCCGCTTCTTCGCCGACCCGGCCAGACCGCGCTACCACTACGACCTGCACACTGCCATTCGCGGCTCGCGTCACGAGAAATTTGCCGTCTATCCCTTCCCCCACGAGCGGCCCCATTGCAAGGAGCAGGTGCAGTTTCTCGGCGCCTGCGGCGTGCGCACCATTCTGCTCTCCAGCGGCCCCACCACCACCTTCAGCTATTACAGCTCCCACCGCCACGGTGCTCACGCCTTTACGGTGGAGCTGGGCAAGGTGCGCCCGTTTGGCGAGAACGACATGACCCGTTTCATCGAAACCCGGCAGGCGCTGCAGGATCTGGTGACCCGGGACGAGGTGGTGCTGGAGCCCTGGCGGGCGGATGACTTCACCATCTTTGCCATCGATCGGGTGATCAACAAGCGCTCGGAGCAGTTTCGTTTCCTGTTTGCCAGCGATGTGGACAATTTCACCGAATTTCCCCAGGGTTTCGTGCTGGCCGAGGATGGCGAGCTGCGCTACACGGTAGAGAAACCGCGGGAGGCGGTGGTGTTCCCCAACGCCAACGTGGCGATCGGCCAGCGTACCGTGTTGCTGGTGGTGCCGACCCGGCTGTGGGAGTAACCCGGCGCCACTTTTGATGGCAATGGCAGGCTGCCACCGGCATTGCCGGGCGTGCAGCCCTTTTCGGGAGCCTTGAGCGATCCCGCCCCCATCCTGACAGGGAGCCCGATGCAGCTCCCTGTTTCGTTTTCTCTCAGCCGAAAAATCCAGCTTCTTTCTGAAATTAAAGAAGTTTCTACTGGTCCTACCTGGCTAAATCTCATTGCCCTTTGGTTAACAATCTATTTACATTCAAAGGGTCACCTCATGGTGGTGACGTTGACAACGGCAAGGAGCCAGTTATGACCCATGTCGACATCCCTTTCCTTCGTTACCTCGATGAGGAAGGGCGCCCGGTCGCCACACTACCGACCTGGCTGGACAAGGCGATACTGCACACCTTCTACTGCAACATGGTGATGGTGCGCAGCTATGACAAGAAAGCGATCGCGCTGCAGCGAACCGGCAAGCTTGGTACGTTTCCCTCCCACCTGGGCGCCGAGGCGGTCGGGATAGGGGTCGGGCTCGCCATGCAGCCGCAGGATGTCTATGTGCCCTACTACCGGGACATGCCCACCCTCTATGTTCGGGGCGTGCCCATGGAGAAAAACCTGCAGTACTGGGGCGGAGACGAGCGTGGCAGCGTCTTTTACAAGGCGGATGGCGAACTCTCCGAGGACCTGCCCATCTGCGTGCCCATCGCCACCCAGATCACCCATGCCGCCGGCATCGCCGCGGCCTTCAAACTGCGCAATCAGCCCAGGGTCGCCGTGGTGACCATCGGCGATGGCGGCACCTCCAAGGGCGACTTCCTGGAGGGGCTCAACTGTGCCGGTGTCTGGCACCTGCCCATGGTGATGATCATCAACAACAACCAGTGGGCCATCTCGGTGCCACGCAAGCTGCAGTCGAGCGCTCCCACCCTGGCCCAGAAAGGGATAGGGGCCGGTGTGCGCAGCATTCAGGTGGACGGCAACGACGTGGTCGCCGTCTATGAGGCCACCCGCAGCGCCGTCGAGCGCGCCCGCAGCGGCAAGGGACCGACCCTGATCGAGGCGGTCAGCTATCGGCTGGGGGATCACACCACGGCCGACGATGCGACCCGTTATCGGGAAGCGGCCGAGGTGGAAGCCGCCTGGGCCAAGGAGCCAGTCAAGCGGCTGCGCCAGTTCATGTTTGCACAGGGCTGGTGGGACGAGCAGCAGGAGCAGGCATTGCTGGCCGAGGCGGCCCGCGAGGTCGAGCGCGCCGTGGCCGTGTATGAAAACACGGCGGCGCAGGCCCCGGAAACCCTGCTTGACTATCAGTTTGCCGAGTTGCCGAAGGATTACCGCACGCAGCGCCAGCGCATCATCGCCAAGGGCATGCAGCAGCACAGCGGGGAGGAAGCATGAGTGATATGACGTTGCTCGAGGCCGTCAATCTGGCGTTGCATCACGAGATGGAGCGGGACCCGGACGTGGTGGTACTCGGCGAGGATGTGGGGGTCAACGGCGGGGTGTTTCGCGCCACCGTGGGCCTGCGCGACAAGTTCGGCTTCAAGCGGGTGATCGATACCCCGCTGGCCGAGGGGCTGATCGCCGGGGTAGCGGTCGGGATGGCCACCCAGGGGCTCAAGCCGGTGGCTGAATTCCAGTTTCAGGGCTTCATCTTCCCGGGTATGGAGCAGATCATCTGCCAGGCGGCGCGGATGCGCAACCGCACCCGGGGCCGCATCACCTGCCCCATCGTTTACCGCTCCCCCTACGGCGCCGGCATTCACTCCCCCGAACACCACAGCGAGAGCGTGGAAGCCCTGTTCGCCCACATTCCCGGGCTGCGGGTGGTGATCCCCTCCAGCCCGAAACGGGCCTATGGTCTGCTGTTGTCGGCCATTCGCGACCCGGATCCCGTGATGTTCTTCGAGCCAGACCGCATCTATCGCTCGATGAAATCCGACGTGGTGGATGACGGCATCGGGTTGCCGCTGGATGTCTGCTTTACCCTGCGTCCCGGCCGCGACCTCACGGTCGTCGCCTGGGGAGCCTGCATCCAGGAGGTGATGCGGGCCGCGACCCTGCTGGCGGAGCAGGACATTCAGTGCGAAGTGCTGGATCTCGCCACCATCAAGCCGCTGGACATGGAGAGCATCCTGGCATCGGTACGCAAGACCGGTCGCCTGCTGGTGGTACACGAGGCGTGCGGCAGTTTCGGGGTCGGCGCCGAGATCGTGGCGCGGGTCACCGAGGAGGCGCTGACTTCCCTCAAGGCACCGCCCAGACGG
Source organism: Aeromonas sp. QDB39 (assembly GCF_027707585.1). Classification (NCBI taxonomy): domain Bacteria; kingdom Pseudomonadati; phylum Pseudomonadota; class Gammaproteobacteria; order Aeromonadales; family Aeromonadaceae; genus Aeromonas; species Aeromonas sp. QDB39. The sequence continues at coordinate 28,581 of NZ_JAPCIV010000008.1, forward strand.
CTCACCGGGGTGGACGCCGCCGTCCCCTATTACCGCAACGAAGAGTATTACCTCATCACCGAGCAGGACATTGCCGATGCGGCTCATCAGCTGATGGAGAACCAGTGGCTATGAAATTTTTCAAATTACCGGATCTGGGTGAAGGCTTGGCCGAAGCCGAGATCGTCGAATGGAAGGTCAGCGCCGGCGACACCGTGAGCGTCGATCAGGTGTTGTTGTCAGTAGAGACGGCCAAGGCGCTGGTGGATGTACCTTCGCCAGTGGCGGGGGTCATCGCCAGGTTGTGTGGTGCCGAGGGGGACATCCTTCACATCGGCGCTCCGCTGGTGGAGTTTGAAGGCGGTGAGGATGACGGCACCGTTGTGGGCAAGGTCAATGCCCATCAGCAGCACATCGAGGATCACTTCGTAGTAGGGGCCATCGCTCCCGGCGGTGCCTTGGTGCAGGCCATGCCGGCTGTACGCCTGCTGGCCCAGAAACTGGGGCTGGATATCGAGCGGCTCAAGGGGAGCGGCAGTGCCGGCATGGTGACCGAACAGGATGTGCAGCAAGCATTCGAGGCCCAGCAGAGCAGTGGCAACGAGTTCCTCAAGGGCTCGCGCCGGGCCATGGCCAAGGCGATGGAGCTGTCCCACAAAACGGTAGTGCCGGTCAGCATCACCGATGAGGTGGACTTGCGTCACTGGCGCCCCGATGAAGACGTCACGGTGCGCCTTATCAAGGCCATCGGTGTGGCTTGTCGGGCGGAACCCTCCATGAATGCCTGGTTTGACGGTGACACCCTGTCAAGACGGCTGTTCAGAGAGGTCAACGTGGCCATTGCGGTGGATTCCAAACATGGGCTCTACGTGCCGGTAATGGAAAACGTGGCCGAACGGGAAGGGGCCGATCTACGGCAGGGACTGGATCGAATGATTGCCGACGTGAAGGCGCGCGCGGTGCCGCGCGAGATGTTGCAGGGGGCGACCATCACCCTCACCAACTTCGGCGCCATCGCGGGGCGCTATGCCAGCCCGATCGTGACGCCGCCTCAGGTGGCCATCATAGGGGCGGGCAAATTGTTTGAGAAAGTCGTGTTCATCCACGGGGAGGCACGCCCGGTCAGAGCACTGCCGTTGTCGATGACATTCGACCACAGAGCCTGCACCGGCGGTGAGGCGGCACGCTTCCTCAAGGCCCTGGTACAGGCGCTGGAAGCCCCCTCATTGTGACATTTGTGCCCTGCCGTGGCAGGGCACAAATTGTTTGCGTAATCCCCAAAGCCACGTATAATCTAAACCAGCTTGAAAGGGCGATAGTTATGTCAATGAATATGATGTTTTACATCTTTTCCTGTTGTTCATAAGTTAATCCCGTTTTTTGAGCTTTATCCGCTGAAAAGCATAAGTAATTATTTTGAATACAGGTTTAAAGATATGTCTAACATGATCACCGGTACCGTTAAGTTTTTCAACGAAACCAAAGGTTTTGGCTTCATCCAGCAAGAAAACGGCCCGGACGTTTTCGTTCACTTCAGCGCTATCAGCGGTAACGGCTTCCGTACCCTGGCTGAAGGTCAGCGCGTACAGTTCTCTGTGACTCAAGGTCAGAAAGGCCCGCAGGCTGAGAACGTAACTGCTCTGTAATTCTTACAGAATTTAAGAAAGCCGTGGTGCCTCTGGTTCCGCGGCTTTTTGTTTATGGACGCTTCACTCCCATCTGTGGGGAGTGAATGGTGCTACTTCCTACTCTCTCGTTGCCTCCACCATGCTGCCATCTCTTCTGCTTGCCGCCACGCTGATCACTTCTGCCGATGTACAGGGGCGGGATGCTGTCGAGGCCGAGGCAAAAGCCGTATGCCAGCAGTTTGTCGAGGTGCGCGTGGACGGCGGCTCCCTGCCCGACGAGATCAAGGCTCAACCATTGCCAAAACGGGTGGGGGAGTGGATGGTCGATGGCAAAGTAAAAGGACCCGAAGGTCCTTTGCTGTTTGCCTGTTTGCTGCGTCAGGGGAAACGCTGGGAGCTGCTCAACTTTTCGCTGTGGGCTCCCAAAGCAATCAAAGCGGTTTGAGTGCGACCAGCAGGTGCTGCAGGTGCTCGACCATGGTCATGCCGAATGGCGTCAGATAGCCACCATCTTCCGCGCTGATGAGCCCCTGCTGATGCAGGCGTGATGCTGCCTGGCAGAGTTCGTCGGACATGTCGCTGCGCAACTTGATCCCCAGGCTCATGTTGGCCGGATCAAAACATGCCAGTATTTTCAAATCGTTTACAAACTCGTTAGAAACCTGGTCGATCCCGATCATGAATGCACTCCTTACGCTAAAGATGTATGCAAACTAGCATTCCCGGATCCACTTTAGTGGGCGCTGGCTCAAACTATTGGGCTTTCTCCTTTCCATGCGTGCTCAAACGCTGCTTTTTTGGCCGTCCTGCCAGTGCTTGCAGGAGGCGTAGTTGAGTCCGCCCCTGCCATGCCAAACATGATAGGATAGGTGCCTCCTTTGTCTTTCTGGCCGAACGCTGTGTATCGGCCTCCGGTTCAAGGCGTATTCCATGGTCAAGATCACACTGGTATCACTGCTGCACACTCTGGGGACGCGTTTCCCCGTCTATCCCGCCTCCCTGTTGTTGCCCCTGCTCGAGCAGCATCAGGGCGATGTCTGGCTGCCAGCCTGCAAGGGAGCGGATGTCGCTGCCCTGCGTCAGCATGGCAAGGGGGCCGCCGCCCGGACCCTGGCCCCGCTGACGGCGGCCTGGTGTGATTTTGCCACCGGTGAAGAGGGGGCGACGCCCGAGCTGGATGCGCTGGCCAATTACGACAGCGAAATGATGGACAATTTGCTGATGTACTGGCACAGCCCGGCCAAGATCAACAGCCCGATCACCGACAACCTGTTCGAGTTGCGCCGCGAGGTGGTGGATGAGGCCCATGGCGGCAAGCTGGCCGCCGCCTGGCAAGCGCAACAACAGGCCCGTTTCGAGCAGATCATGGCCGCTGCCCTGGCCGGACGGGAGCCGCTCTGCTTCGTCGAGGTGGAGTCCGCCTACTGGCTGCGCCAGCGTTTCAGCGAGATGGCGGAGATCACCCTGGTGACCCCCGAGCTGGGATGAGATCGCGAAAAATCGGTGACCGATCTCTCATACTGGACAAGGCGCCGGCAAGATGTGAACATGGCGCCCTTTATTGCACAAGAGACTTGACCGATGAGCTATGAACTGAGCGACACCGAGCGCAATGCAGCGCTGCAACTGAACGCGGACTACCGCTTTGATCACTTCATCAGCAAGCTGGTCGAGCACGAAGAGCTGTTCGTTCTGACCGACGAGCACGGCGTCATGATGCTGACCACCGACGATGAAGACTGCATCCCGGTATGGCCGCATCCGGAATACGCCAAGGCGTGGGCCGAAGGGGAGTGGGCCGACTGCAAGCCGCAGTCCATCACCCTCAAGGTGTGGCTGGAGCGCTGGATCGACGGCATGGAGCAGGATGAGTTGTGCGTTGCCGTGTTCCCGACCCCGGATCAGGAAGGTATCGTGCTGGAGCCGGCCGACGTGGCCGACGCTATCGCCCAGAAGCAGGCCAAGCGCGGTTAATCGCTGCTGCTTCCAGCTGGCAACCCCGGTAGCAAAAAAGACCCCGCCACTGTGCGGGGTCTTTTTGTTGGTGGCCTAGGCCAACCTTGGCAAAGAGGCAGGCTGCGCAGGCCCCTATTTCTGCTGATAGGTGGTATCAATCCGGGTGACGGCCGGAAAGGTCTGATCCGCCTCGATGGCGGCCTGGGTCTGCGTCTTGGCCTCTTCATCAATCCAGAACAGGCCACCGTAGCTGTAGCCGCTGTTGCTGCCGTCCAGCGGCCAGTAGAGCACCTCGCTCTTGGGCGTCGCCGGCAGCTTGGGCAGTTTTATCCAGCGCCAGGCCCCTTCCCGGGTGTAGGGCACCTGGTAGGCGGGCACGAAGCTGGCCAGCTCATAGAGCCTCTGCTGGATCTGGCGCGACAGCGCCGTTTTTTTGGCGAAGTCGAACTCCTTGTCGTACTGCTCCACCAGGGCCGTGATGGCGTCATCATCGATGTTCATGATGTTGTTGGTCTGCGGCTTGTTGGCGTTGATCTTGTGGAAGAACTCCCAATAGGCGGGATAACGGCTGCCTGACCAGGCCATCCAGGCGCTCTGGTGCTTTTTCTCCAGCATCGACTTGAAGCCGGCCGAGGCATCCATCAGGTTGAGCTCGAGGTTGAGCCCCGCCTTCTTGGCCTCTTCGCGCAGCAGGGTGAGGCGCTGGGCGTGCTCCGCCGTGGTGTAGGTGATGGTCAGAGTCAGCGGCTGGCCCTGGCTGTTTTGCAGGGTACCGTCGGGACCGGGCTTGGTGAAGCCGGCCTTGGCGAAGTAGTGGCGCGCCAGCTCGGGATCAAACGGGCGGGCCTTGAGCTCCGTATTGGTGAATTCCCCCTGGCCGGAGCCATAGCTGTTGAGGCGCTGGTAATCTCCCCGTAGCAGGGTGGTGAGCATCTTGTCGAGATTGAGGGCGTGCTGGATGCCGAGCCGCACATCGAGATTGCGCAGCAGCGGATCGGCGGTGTTGAGATAGAGCCCCGTTGGGGGCTGGGGTGTCTGGTTGTAGAACCAGAGGCGTTCGATATAGCCCTTGGCGAACTCCGGCGTTTTGCTCTTGTCGTGCCACCAGTTGGGCATCACCAGCGGGAAGGTATCGAGCTCGCCGCGCAGGAAGTGCTGCCAGGCGATGTTCTGATCCCTGAGCACCTTGAGCTCGATCCGATCCGGGTTGAAGCGGTGCTGGAAGTAGCGCTCGTCATTGCCCCACCAATCCTTGACCCGCTCGAAGGTGACCGACTTGCCCTTCTTCACCTCGCCAAGCTGATAGGGGCCGGTCACCGGCAGCAGCTTCCAGTTGTACGCCTTGACCCAGTCGGCGGTGATCTTGATGGCGTGGCTGGGGGCCGGGCTGAAGGGCAGGGATTCCAGCAGATCCTGGCGACTCTTGGCACTGCCGCTGGAGATGGCCAGGGTGTGGTCATCAAACTTGGTCACTTCGCTTATCTGGGTGCTGTAGTAGTTGTTGTACCAGGGGTCGTTGATCTCTTTGCTGCGCAGCAGCTTGAGGGTGAACAGCCAGTCATCGGCGGTGACCGGTTGACCGTCCGACCAGCGTGCCTTGGGATTGATGCGCAGATAGAGGGTCTTGTGGTCAGCTCCGAAGGCCCATTCGTTGGCCAGCATCGGCATGGGATTGCCGGTGACGGGATGGGTGCTCAAGAGCGGCAGGTTGGTCTCCCGCATATAGCCGGCGAAGCCGCCGTTGGAGTCCGGGCCGTAGACCCGCAGGGTCAGCGGAAAACTGGTCATGAAGCCGCGAAAGGTACCGCCCCGCTTGGCGGCCGGATCCGCGAAAGCCGGATCCGCGTTGTTGCTCTCCCAGGTCAGATCGGCTGGCAGGGTGGCGCTCCAGCCGTAGTGGCTCAGGCAGAGGGTCAGGGCAATGGCGCTGGTGCGCAGAAGGCGCGGGATGATGCGGGGGCTGGCGGTGAAGGTCGATGGCATGTCCTTGCTCTCCTGATGGCTGCGTCCTGCAGGCCACTGGTGGGTGGCTCCAGCCCCGATGGGGGCTGGCTCATCATGGAAAGTTTCCCCGCCCTGGTCAATGGCGGCGGGCAAATAAGGATCAGGCTGCAGCCTGCGGCTTGAACCAGCGCAGCCGGCCGCCCAGCAGATGCACCACGAATCCCAGCAGCACCAGGGCCGAGCCCAGCCACTGCAAGGGGGTGGGGTGCTCATCCAGCAGCAGGGCCGCTGCCACCATGCCGACGCAGGGCACCAGCAGGGAGAGAGGGGCCACCTGCGCCACCGGGTAGCGCATCAGCAGCCGTCCCCACAGGCCGTAGCCGAGCCAGGTGGCGACAAAGGAGAGATAGAGCACGCACAGGAACCCCTGCCAGCTGATGTTGAGCAGGCTGCTGGCCATCAGCTCGGGCCCCTCGAACAACCAGGAGAGCGCGAAGAAGGGGAGGATGGGCACCAGTCCACCCCAGGCGATAAGGCTCGGCAGCGTGGTCTGGTAGCGCAGCCCGATCTGGCGATTGATGACGTTGCCAAGCCCCCAGCAGGCGGCCGCGCAGAGGGTCAGCACGAAGCCGAGCAGAGTGAGATTGCCTTCGCCATGGGTGGCGATGAGATAGAGGCCGGCCCCCGCCAGCGGCAGGGCCACCCAGTGGTGGGGTTGCCAGCGCTCACCCAGCCAGATCATGGCGAACAGCAGGGTGAACACCACCTGGGATTGCAGCACCAGCGAGGCCATGCCCGCCGGCATGCCAAACTTCATGGCGCAAAACAGAAAGGAGAACTGCCCCAGACTGATGGCTCCGCCATAGGCCAGCAGCCAGCGCCACGGCATGGCGGGTCTGGGGACCAGCAAGATGGCGGGAAAGACCACCCCGACGAAGCGCAGCGCCCCCAGCAGCAGCGGGGGAATCCCCTCCAGCCCCCACTTGATGGCGACGAAGTTGAGCCCCCAGCAGAGGATGACCAGAGCAGCCAGAAATTTGTCCTTGGTGTGCATGCAGCGTCCTTCGGTCTGTGGCCTCTGGCAGGAGAGGCCAAAAGAGGACGAGCATACCCCAGCCTCGGTGGGCGCCGTCAAGCCGCCAGGCGGGGGAGCAACCTGGCAACGGGGGGCAAGGTGCGATTCAGGCGGCGACGCAGTGCACTGTGATGCCGCGTGCGGCCAGGGTGGCCCGCATGGGGGCGGGCAGGGCGTCGTCGGTGACCAGCACGCCGATCTGGCCTGGCGTGCCGAGCGGGCTCGGGTGGATGGCGCCGAACTTGCTGCTGTCGGTGATGACCACATTAGTCACCCCCTTGGCCAGCACGCTGTTGACCACGTCGGCCCGCATCATGTCGCGGCCGGTGAAGCCCATCTCGGGATGAAAACCGTCTACCCCGATGAAGGCCTTTGAGAAGTGTACCTGCTCGATGCACAGCCGGGTCAGTGGCCCCACCACGCTCTCGCTCTGATGCTGGAACAGGCCGCCGAGCAGCACTACCTGAGCCTGGGTGTCGCGCAGCAGGTGGGCGATGTAGCTGCTGATGGTGATGATGGTGACCCGCTTGTGCAGGGCCAGATGACGGGCCAGCAGGGCGTTGGCGCTGCCTCCTTCGATAAAGACCGTCTCGCCATCCTCTACCAGCTGGGCGGCTCGCTCGGCGAGGCGCTCCTTGAGCAGGTAATTGATGTTCATCCGGGCGTCGGGATCGTCGCTCTCCAGCGCCATGGCCGAGCCGTGCACCCGCTTGAGCAGCCCCTGTTTTTCGAGCGCGGTCAGGTCGTTGCGCACCGTCACCTCCGATACCCCGGTACGTTGGGAGAGCTCGCTCACGCTCATCTTGCGGGCCTGATGGACCAGGGTGAGGATCAGTTGGTGGCGTGGGTTCATGGGGCCTCGCTGGCTGGCAGTGGATAGCGGCAAGCCACCGCGCGGGTGGCTTGCCGGTCATAAAGGGGCACAGCTGCCCCTGGTGGGGCCCGTCAGAGACTGTGCTCGGTGCGGGCGATGATATCATCTTGCGCATCGGGGGATAAGGCGGTGAAGAAGGCCGAATAGCCCGCCACCCGCACCACCAGATCCCGATACTGGTCGGGATGGGCCTTGGCGGCCAGCAGGGTTTCCCGCGAGACGATGTTGTACTGCACGTGCCACCCCTTGTGCACCTCGAAGAAGGTGCGCAGCAGGCTCATCAGCTTGGTCTTGTCCCGCTCGTTTTCAAGGCTGGCCGGGCTCAGCTTCTGGTTGAGCAGCACGCCGCCGAGGATGGCCGCCGTGGGCAGCTTGCCGAGCGAGTTGAACACAGCCGTGGGGCCGAGGCGATCCGAGCCTGACGCTGGGCTGGCCCCTTCCGCCAGCGGGGTGCGGGCGTGGCGGCCATCCGGGGTGGCCATGGTGGCCGCCCCAAACGGCACGTTGGCCGAGATGGAGGAGGTGCCCGCATAGTAGGTGCCGCCGATGGGGCCACGGCCGAAGCGGGTGTTGTGCAGCCCCTTGAGCTCGTCGATGTAGCTCTGGTAGGCCTGCACCAGCAGCAGGTCGACCTCGTCCAGATCGTTGCCGTATTTGGGGGCCGCGTGGGTGAGGCGCTGGCGCAGCTGTTCGCCCTCGAGCCCGGCAAAATCCTGCTCGAGCGCTTCGGCCAGCTCGCGCTGATCCACCACGCCCTGCTCGAACACCAGTTTCTTCAGCGCCGCCAGGCTGTTGCCCAGGTTGGCGATCCCCACCTGCAGGCCGGAGACCCAGTCATAGACGGCGCCCCCCTGCTTGATGGTCTTGCCGCGTTCGATGCAGTCATCCACCAGGGCGCTGCAGAGGATGTCGTGGGCCTGGGCCTCCAGCACGCTGTCGACCACGCAGTCGATCTCGATGGATTTGCGGGTGAAGTAGCGCACCTGCTCATCCCAGCGGGCCATCACCTCGTCGAAGTGGCCGAACGAGCCTTGCCGCAGTGACTGGGGCTGGGGCAGGAAGACCTTGCCGGTGGTGGCGTCACGGCCGCCATCCAGCGCCGCCAGCAGGATGCGGGCGAAGTTGATGAAGCTCATGCCGGTGCAGCGATAGCCCCACTTGCCGGGCACCGCGGTTTCGATGCAGCCGATGGCGGCGTAGTGGTGGGCATCCTCCTCGCTCACCCCGAGCTTGATGAACTCGGGGATCACCACCTCGTCGTTGTTGAAGGCGGGCATGCCGAAGCCGCAGCGGATCACCTGGATGCAGGCGTCGAGGAAATCCTCGCTCATTCGTGCGTGGTAGCGCACCGAGAGGTTGGGCTGGGTCGAGCGCAGCTGGCCGCAGGACTCCAGAATCGCGTAGGAGAGGCCGTTGACCGCGTCATGGGCCTTGCCATCCCGCCAGTTCTGGCCGCCGATGGTGACGTTTTGATAGAGCGGGCTGCCGGCGGAGGCCTTGGAGTGGGTGCCGGAGCGGATCTTGTTTACCTCCAGCAACTTGAGCCAGCACCCTTGCAGCAGCTCGATGGCGCGTGTGCGCGGCAGGGATTCCGACAGCTCTACTTCGCGGCGATACCAGGGATAGAGGTATTGGTCCATCCGGCCAAACGACACCGAGTGGCCGTTGGACTCGATCTGCAGGATGAGCTGAATGAAGTAGCAGAGCTGCAGCGCCTGCCAGAAGGTCTCGGGGGGCCGGTGGGCGATGTGAGCGCAGTTGAGGGCTATGGTCTCAAGCTCGCAGCGGCGCTCTGGGCGCGGCTCCTGCTGCGCCAGTTCGCGGGCCAGTGCGGCGTAACGCTCGATGTGCTGGCTGACGGCATCGAAGGTGATGGCGACGGCCTGCAGGAACTGCTCGCGCTGCAGATCGGCCCAGTCCGCCAGATCGAGCCGGCCGCGCCGCTCGGCCACCTTGGCCTTGAGGCCGTCGAGGCCGAGGGCAAGCAGTTGCTCGTAATTGACCGCGAGGTGGGCATCCCCCGAGGTCATGTTGCCCTCGGCCTTGATGATGCCGCTCTCCAGCAGCCCCTTCTGCTCGTCGGTAAAGAGGCCGTAGCAGCGATCCTGCACCGTCTGGCCACGCCAGAAGGGGGTGAGGGCGTGAATGGCCAGCTTGTCTGCCTCGCTCACCGCAAAGCCGGCGCCGGGGCGGTCGGCCAGCTCGTCGATCTCCTTCTCGATCCAGCCCACCGTGTATTCGGGAAAGAGCGGCGCCGCCCGCACCTGACTCGCCTGGTTGCCGACGATGAGCTCGTCGTGCTTGATCCAGATGGTGCGCTCCTTGAGGTGGTGGGCCAGCGCCAGGGCGCGGCGCACCGGCAGCGGCCGGGCCAGATGGGCCTGATAGGCTTGCGTGTAGTGGCGGGCGCGCTCGGTGCAGACCGGCGGTTGGACGATGTGGATCAGGCTCTCCTTGTGGGCACGGATCCGCGGGGGCAGGGTAGTGAGGTCGAGCTGGGTCATGGTCTTATCCTCTGGTCATAGGACGGTGAGTTGACGGTAAATGGTCGGTCAGTGGCGGATGTCATGGGGTGTTGCTAGCCCCGGGTGAGCGGGGTCAGCCCCTGCGCACGGGCACACTCATGGGCAAAGGCGAGCAGTGCCGGGTCATCGAGTGGCTGCAGGGGCGCCTGATAGGGTTGGTCGAGCAGGGCGTATTTGCCTGCGCCCAGGGTGTGGTAGGGGAGAAAGTGGATCTCCTGCACTGTGCCAAGAGTGGCGGCAGCTTGGGTAATGGCCTCGATGGAGGCGCGGTCGGCATTGAAGCCGGGGATGAGCGGCACCCGGATCTGCATGGCCACGCCGCGCTCGGCCAGACGCTTGAGGTTGGCCAGGGGCAGGGCGACCTTGCCGCGGGTCCAGTCGAAGAAGCGCTCCTCATCCACATGCTTGAGATCAGCCAGCAGCAGGTCGAGGTGGGGGAGGCTAGGTTCAATCTGGTGCCAAGGCACGTGCAGGCAGCTTTCTACCGCGGTATGCAGTCCCTCGGCCTTGCAGCGGGCCAGCAGGCTGGCGGCAAATTCGGGCTGCATGAAGGGCTCGCCGCCGGAGAGGGTGACCCCGCCGCCGCTGCGCTCGAAGAAGGGGCGATCCCGCAGGATGGTGGCCATCAGGGTGTCCAGACTCTCCTCCCGGCCGCACACCTGCAGCGCTTCGCTGGGGCAGAGGCCGCGCAGCCGTTCCACATCCTGATTGCCGAGGGCTGAGCGGGTGAGCTGGACACCCTGGCTGTCACGCAAGATTGCCGGGCAGGCATCGCTGCAGAGCCGGCATCCCTCGATGCATTGGCGCCGGTCGAGTAGTATGTCCGGCTTGGGAGAGCGGCTTTCCGGGTTTTGACACCAGCGACAGGCCAGCGAGCACCCCTTGAGAAACACCAGGGTGCGAATGCCGGGGCCATCGTGAGTTGAATAGCGTTGCAGGTCGAAAATCATACCGCCTCCTTTTGTTTTTGCATTCTATTTTCTTTCGTTCGAAAGTTGATTTGATTTTGATCAAACAATGTGCGGATGTTATCTCGCTAGAATGGCGACAGATTGAACATCCCATTAAGGAGTCAGAGATGGAGCTTTATCTCGATACTGCCGATGTGGCTGCGGTGCGCCGCTGGTCACGGATCCTGCCGCTGGCCGGCGTCACCACCAACCCGTCCATTACCGCGGCAGGCGGTATGCCGCTGACCGAGTTGCTGCCCGCCCTGCGGGAGGTGCTGGGTCCCAAGGCGCGGCTGTTTGCCCAGGTGATGGCCAAAACCGAGACCGAGATGGTGCGCGAGGCATTTGCCCTGCGTGAGCTGGACCGGGACCTGGTGATCAAGATCCCGGTATGTGAAGAGGGGCTGGCGGCCATCAAGACCCTGACGGCCAACGGGGTACCGACCCTGGGCACGGCGGTCTATACCCCGCTGCAGGGCTGGCTGGCGGCGGTGGCGGGGGCGGAATACGTGGCGCCCTACGTCAACCGGCTGGATGCCCAGGGGGGCGATGGCATCGCCACCGTACAGGAGCTGCAACAGCTGCTGGCGCTGCATGCGCCGCACAGCAAGGTGCTGGCGGCATCGTTCCGCACTCCGCGCCAGGCGCTTGACTGCCTGCTGGCGGGTTGCCAGTCCATCACATTACCGCTCGACGTGGCCGAACAGTTGCTGCGGGTGCCGGCGGTGGATGCGGCGCTGGCGAAGTTTGACGAGGATTGGCAGCGGGCGTTTGCCTGAGGCTGCTTGAAGGCAGGATGAAGGGGCGACAGGCGGGCTAAGCTAGAAGAGAGGGCCCGCAGTGATGGGCCACTATCGATGGCTGATCGGAGGTGCCCCATGAGCGACCATACCCTGCTGCCCCATGGTGAAGATCTGCGCCGCGCCGTGCGCTGGCTCAGCGAGCACCATCAACACGACATCCGGGCCATCGAAGAGGCCTGCATCCGCTTCGATCTGTCGCCGCTGGATGAGGAGTTTCTCATCCAGCACTGCGTCGAGCGGTTGCGGGAGGGAGATGCCGACTAGACGAAGTTGGCGAGGTTGATGCCGAACTCCTTGGGATCGACCGTGCTCTCGATGGTTTCCTGCACCCCGTTCTTGGCCAGATCCAGCCACTGCACCTCGAGGTAGTGGCGCTGGGTCCCGTGATAGATCACCTTCACCACCGGTTTGAGCGGCTCATGGGGATTGCGCTGCATGACGATGGCCAGCCGCTGGTTGGAGAGCTGCACCAGCGTCCCCACCGGATAGACCCCCATGCACTTGATGAACTTGGTGACCAGTTCGGCATCGAAGTGGTGGTTGATCCCTTTGAGCAGAATGCGAAAGGCCTGGGTTGGCTGCATCCCCTGCTTGTAGACCCGATCCGCCGTAACGGCGTCATAGACATCGACGATGCCGCTCATGCGGGTATAGAGCGAGAGCTGCTCGCCTTTGAGCCGCTGCGGGTAACCGGTGCCGTCGAGCCGTTCGTGGTGGTTGGCGGCCACCTCCAGCATGGTGGCGGTGATGCCGGGGGTGTTGCTCAGGATCTCGTAGCTGTGCACCACGTGCTGGCGCATGACGGCGAACTCCTCGTCGGTGAGCTTGCCCGGTTTGTTGAGCACCTCGTCCGGGGTCATGATCTTGCCCACGTCGTGCAGCAGGCCTCCCAGGGTCAGCTCCTTGAGCACGCTGCGATCCAGGTCCAGATAGCGGCCGAAGTTCGCCAGCAGGATGGCGACGTTCATCGAGTGCTCCATCAAGTAGGCATCCTTGGCGCGAATGCGGGCCAGACAGAGCATGGCGTCACCGTGGGTGAACATGGTGTCCACCATCTCCTCGGCGACCGCCGCCAGCGGCGTGATGTCGATGGGCTCCCCCGCCTTGAGATGGCGGATGAACTTGCCCTGCAGCTCGCGGGCCTCCTGATAAAGCCGGCGGATCTTCAGCTCGCGCCCCTCGCTGTTGCCGCTGCCGGAGGGACGCTGGGTGCTGGCCGGGGAGATGGCCGGGTCGGGGGAGATGACCTGCTCGATGCCGGGCAGCTTGCTGCGGGCGAGATCGACCCGCACCGTGAGTACGCCACGCTTGACCAGATCGTTGATCTGCTGGCGGGTGGTCACCAGCCCCATCTGGGCAATCTCCATGCCGCCGGTCTGGCTGATGATGGCGATCACGTACATGCCGGGTTGCAGCTGGTTGACGGGAATAACGGGATGAGGTGTTTGCGACTTCATACGGCTTCCTGAACTTTATTATTATGCGTAACGTTAGGCCCTCTGTTGGCAGTCTAACACCGGCGCCCCGGTTCGTCATGGCGACATGCGTGGCGGCCGCGGTGCTTAGTGCTGGAGTTGTCGGCCCCGGCCGATATAATGACGCCCCTTTCTTGATGGACTCTGAGGTTGTGCATGCGGCTCGATAAATTTCTTTGCGATTGTTCCGACTTGACCCGCTCGCTGGCGGGCAAACTGATCCGGCAGGGAGAGGTGATGGTGGACGGTATCGTGGTCAAGCAGCCCGCCTTCCACATCAACGAGCAGAGCCAGGTGGAATTTGACGGTGTCACCCTGACCCTGGATCAGCGCAATCGCTACTTCATGCTGCACAAGCCGGAAGGGTATGTCTGCTCCAACGAAGATCCGGATCACCCCACCGTGTTCTTCCTGATGGATGAGCCGGCCATGGGCAAGCTGCACGTGGTGGGACGGCTCGATCTCGACACCACCGGCCTGGTGCTGGTGACCGACGACGGCCAGTGGTCCCATCGCATCACTTCCCCCCGTCACGAGTGCGCGAAGACCTACCACGTCTGGCTGGCCGACCCGGTCAGCCCGGATGCCATTGCACTGTTTGCCGAAGGGGTGCTGCTGCGCAGCGAGACCGAGAAGACCCGGCCGGCCCAGCTGGAGATCCTGGGAGAGTGCGAGGCGCGTCTGACCATCCACGAGGGCAAGTACCATCAGGTGAAGCGGATGTTTGCCGCCATCGGCAACAAGGTGGTGGGACTGCACCGGGAGCGGGTGGGTGACCTGACGCTGGATGAAGAGCTGGCACCGGGCGAATATCGCGAGCTCACCGCCGACGAGATCGCCCGGTTCTGACCCTTCTGGAGTCAGTGTCCGCTGGCTCCCAGTACCAGCGTGGTGCCCAGGGTCGCCAGCAGGGCGCCGGCCCAGGCCGCCAGGGAAGGGCGCTGGCCCGAGTGCCACCACAGCAGTGGCAACAGGATCACCGGCGTGGTGGAGGAGAGGATCGCCACCATGCCGACGTCTCCCTGGCGCAAAGCGACCAGGATCAGCGTCATGCCCATGGCCATCGCCAGAAAGCCGTTGATGCCGATCATCCCCAATACCTGGCGGTTGATGGGGTTGTGCGGCAATGACAGCGGCACTCTCAGCGCACGCAGGGTGCAGTGGGCCAGCAGGGCGCTGCCCATGCGGATGCCGGAGGCGCTGATCGCATCCACGGTGCCACTCATCATCACCGGTTTGGCGATGATGGCACCCAAACTTTGGCAGAAGGCGGCGGTCAGGCCCAGACCGATGCCGATGACGAGATGGCCGCGTACCTGTTCCCATTCATTCTGCTGAGCATTGCCACGGCGGCCGAACAGGATGGCCAGCATGACGCCGGCAAAGACCAGCATGGCCCCCACCAGTCGCCAGCCACCGAGCTGCTCACCAAACAACCAGAGGCCGAGCAGGGCGGAGAAGAGGGCATGGCAGGAGAACAGCAGGCCGCTGCGTCTTGGCCCCAGCCGGTTCATGCAGGCAAACAGGGCGGTGTCGCCAACGAAGATGCCGATCAAGCCCGACAGTGCCAGCAGGGGCAGGGCGCTCTGGGTCAGGGTCTGCCAGCCACCGGTGGCCAGACTGGCCGACCCCAGCATCAGGCTGACCAGCAACATGCGCCAGCGGCTGTAGGCAAATGCTCCCAAGTGGCGCGCCGGTTTGACGGAGATAAGGGCAGCTATCGCCCATAAACTGGCTGCTGCCAGTGCCAGCCACTCGTACCCCATAAAAACTCCTGAAAATGTAGCCAGATGAAGGACGCAGGCGACAACCGCTCGCACCTCATAAAAAACTACGGAAAAAAATAGCCCGAGAGACTCCATCTCTTGGGCAAGCCCGATACAATACGGGGCGTCTTCGGGGATAACAAGCGCGGCATCATGCATTCGTATTCAGGCGCGCCGCCGGCCTTCCCCCTTCTTGAAATAAGTGTTTTGAACGAGGTTTATGTCATGGTTTTGTGCCCCGCTTCCCGGCCAGCCCGTCGCTGGCTTCCTCCCATGCTGCTGGGTCTGCTGCTGGCGCCGCCGCTGCAGGCGACCACGGTATCCCAGGAGCCTGCGCTGTCTGATCGCCAGACCCTGGTCAAGGGCAATGGCGCCGAACCCGAGTCCCTCGATCCGGCCCAGATCCGCTCCGGTTTTCCCGGTGAAGTGGTGCTGGTGGACTTGTTCGAGGGGCTGGTGAGCGAAGATGGGCAGGGGCGGATCGTGCCGGCCCAGGCCCAGCGCTGGGAGACCAGCGAGGACGGGCTGGTCTGGCGTTTCTTCCTGCGCCCCCAGCTCAAGTGGTCCAATGGTGACGCGCTCACCGCCGCCGATTTCGTCTATGCCTGGCGTCGTCTGCTGGATCCGGCCCAGGCCTCGCCCTCAGCCGGCCTGCTGCTGGCGACCGGCATCAACAATGCCCAGTCCATCTATGCCGGTGCGCTCGATCTCAACACCCTGGGGGTGGAGGCGGAAAGCGACCAGATCCTCAAAGTGACGCTGGAGCGGCCGGTGCCCTACTTCCTGCAACTGATAAGCCAGCGCCCCTTCGTGCCGGTCAACCAGAAAGCGGTCAGCCAGTTTGGCAAGCAGTGGACACAGCCTGGCAAACTGGTGAGCAACGGTGCCTACAAGCTGGTGAACTGGGTGCCCAATGAGCGCATCGAAGCCGAGCGCAACGTCCAGTACTGGGATGATGCCCACACCCGGATCCAGCGGGTGACCTACCTGCCGCTCGCTTCCCAGCATGCCGAACGGCTGCGCTACGAGGCGGGGGAGATCCAGCTCACCAACAAGGTGGCGCTGGAGTATTACCAGAAGACCAAGGAGGCGACCCCCGAGCGGATCTGGGGACTGCCGCTATTGGGCACCTACCTCTACACCTTCAACCTGCGTCGCCCCGAGCTGCAGGATGTGCGGGTGCGCCAGGCGCTGGCCATGACCATCGATCGGCACCTGTTGACCGAGAAGGTCAGCGGGCAGGGAGAGCAGGCCGCCTGGTCGCTGCTGCCCGGCATGCCGGGCTACGAGGCGCTGAGCTCCCCCCTGGCCCTGCAGGATCAACCGACCCGGTTGGCCAAGGCGGCGGCGCTGCTGGCCCAGGCGGGCTATGACAGTCAGCATCCTCTCAAGCTGACGCTCACCTACAACACCTCGGAGAATCACAAGAAGCTGGCGCTGGCGGTCGCGTCCATGTGGAAGCCGCTGGGAGTCGAGGTGACGCTCAACAACATGGAGTGGAATGCCTATCAGGTGGCCAAAGACAGCGGCGATTTCATGCTGGCCCGCTCCTTCCTGTTCGGGGATTACGTGGAGCCCTCCGCCATGCTCAACAGCTTCCGCTGCCAGGATCCCCAGAACGAGAGTGGTTACTGCAACCCGACCTTCGACGGCCTGCTGCAGCAGGCGGCTGATACCCTGGATGGCAATGCGCGAACCGGGCTCTACCACCAGGCCGAGCAACTGTTGATGGACGAGATGCCGGCCATTCCCGTCTATCACTACAACCAGATGCGGCTGGTGGATCCCACCCTGCGCGGCCTGCCGGTACAGAACCTCAAGGGGGCGATCGCCACCAAGGATCTCTACTTCAGCCAGCAGTAAGGAGCTTGCCATGAAAATTGCCATTCTTTCCGACCTGCACGGCAGCCTGAGTGCGCTGGAGCGGGTGCTGGACCAGCTTGTCCCCTGGCAGCCGGATCACTACCTGCTGCTCGGCGATCTGCTCAACCACGGCCCGCGCAACCCTGTGCCGCCGGGCTATGCCCCTGCGGCCGTGGCCGAGCGACTCAACACGCTGGCTTCCCGCGTCATGGCGGTACGGGGCAATTGTGATTCGGAAGTGGATCAGATGCTGCTGGATTTCCCCATCACCGCCCCTTACAACCAGATGCTGGTGGATGGTCGGCGCTGGTTCGTCAGCCACGGCCATCTCTATCGGCCTGCAGAGGTACCGCTGCCTGCCGGCAGCCTGTTCATCAGCGGTCACACCCATTTGCCCGTGCTGCAGCGCGAAGGGGAGCTGGTGCTGATGAACCCGGGATCCATCTGTTTTCCACGCGGCAACCTGGCGGCAAGTTATGGCCGCTACGAGGATGGGGTGCTCGGGATCCACGCCTGTGCGGACAGCGAAGTGCTGTTGCGGCTGGAACTGTAAAAGAGAGGGGGTTGGGATGGTCGTGCTGCGGAGCAGCCAGCCGTCATAACGGGGAAGTCAGGCCTTGATGCCGATGGAGCGGGTACCGGAGCGGGTATTGCCCTTGGCGTCATAGGTCAGGGAGTTGCGATCCCGCAGCTTGCTCAGGTAGCTGGCCAGCCGGCGGTTGGAGACGATGCTGAGCTCGAGCAGGCGCCCGTTCAGATCGTTCTGTTCCTGGCAGGCATCGAGTTTCTCACGCAGGGTGCGCATCTGCTCGGGGTAGGCGTTCAGTTGCTGTTTCAGGTCTGGCTGCTGCGCCATGGCCTTGTCCAGCTCTTCAATATCGGCAAGCAGCTTCTGCTTGCGCTCTGCCAGCTCGGGCAGCGCCAGCGCCTGGTGCTGCTTGAGCAGGTTGAACTCCTCCTCCAGCAAGCCTTGCATCTGGGAGAGGTAGTCGTCTTGAGTGTGCAGCAGCGAAGGTAAATCCATTATCCCAGCAACTTGTCGAGGTTGGATTCGAAGCTGAACATCTTCTTGGCCACAGCTTCACTGTTGACCTGATATTCACCATTGGCCACGGCTTTCTTCAGGCTCTCGACCCGGCTTTCATTGCCGGTGGAGGCTGAGTTGAGGTTCTTCTGCATCTGTTGCAATTGCTGCGCCTCGCTGGTCAAGGAGACGGAGTCGGTCTTGACGGTCGCCGCACGGTTATCGGGGGACGAGGTCGCTGGTTTGGTATTGGCACCCTGGCTGCTTCCGGTATTTTGCAACCGGTTGTTCGCCAAGTTGTTGATATTGTTAATAGCCATAGTGTTTACCTTCGTCTGCTTTGCTGTTCGCTTACCTGTTTATCGGTGGTCATCGCCATAACTTTAGAAAAAAAGTGATCTGAAAAACACTCAGAAGGTGACCACCACGGAGCCAACAGCGTTGACTTTACCCTGCACCGTTTTGCCTGAGCGGATATTGACGAGCCTGATCATGTCTCCGAAGCTGCCATCTTGCAAGGCTCGGGCCATGGTTTTGATTTGCATGCTGCTATTTTCTGCGCTGAGGGTCACCTGATCGCCCTTGCAGACCACGCAGACCTGACTGAGCCGGATAGGCTGGCCTGGCTTGAGTTCGCGCTTGCTACGCACGCCAATGAGCGCCGTGGTATCGCTGAGATAGTCGCCGCGGATCAGCGTCTGATCCTGATAGGCCTGCGTCAGCACGCTTTCGCTGAGGATATCGCCCTTGGCCACCGGGGTGGAGACGGTCACATAAGGCTTCTGTATGCTGACCCGCACCGGCAGGTAGAGATCCCAGGGCTTCTCTTCCTCACATTTGAGGTAGACGGTGGTATTGCGGCGGATCTCCATCTTGGCGGGCAGCGTGATGGCAAGATGTTCGTCGCAGCGACTCAAAGGCAGGCGCTCATCGATGGAGGCTGCCTGCACCTGTACCTGGGCATCGAGCGGGACATCGAGCTGGCCGAGCACAAAATCCTGCGCCTTTTCTTGCAAGTAACTGGTCACCTCGGATGCCGTGGCGTGAGAAATGCTGCAAAACAGCAGTAAGGTGAGGAAAAGTCTACTAATCATTTTCGCTCGCTGGCCGATAAGTTGTTCACGTATATCACCATATTTAACTATGCTTGCTTCAGAATTCGTTCGCAGTGACATCGATAGTCTGACGCAAGCCAACACGCATGCATGATTAATGCCAAGCGTTTTTAGGGAGTGTTTATGGCCAGTATCCTGGACTCGGTCAACCAACGTACCCAGCTAGTTGGGCAAAACCGGCTGGAGTTATTGTTGTTTCGTCTCAATGGACGTCAAAGATTTGGCATCAACGTATTCAAGGTACGTGAAGTGTTGCAGTGTCCTCCCTTGACTGTCATGCCCAAGCTGAACTCCTGCATTCGCGGGGTGGCCCATATTCGCGGCCAAACCATCTCGGTGATCGATCTCAGCATGGCGATGGGCAAGCGCCCGATCGAAGATCTGACCAAATGCTTCATCATCATCTCCGAATACAACCGCTCCATTCAGGGCTTCCTGGTGCACTCGGTCGAGCGCATCATCAACATGAACTGGGAATCCATCCTGCCGCCACCGAAAGGGGCGGGGCGCATCAACTATATGACGGCAGTGACCGAGGTCGACGGTGAGTTGGTCGAGATCCTGGACGTGGAACGCATTCTCAACGAAATCTCGCCGGTATCGACCGAGGTCAGCAAAGAGCTGGTGGAAGCCAGCGTGGAACATCCGACCCTGGGACGCCCGGTGCTGGTGGCTGATGACTCTTCCGTGGCTCGCAAGCAGGTACAGCGTGCGCTCGAAGCCATTGGCGTGCAGTGCGTATTGGCCAAGGATGGGCGTGAAGCGCTCAACATGTTGCTGGAGATGTCCAAAAACGGTCCCATCAAGGATCAGATCGCCTTGGTGATTTCGGACATCGAGATGCCGGAAATGGATGGTTATACTTTTACCGCCGAGATCCGCAACAATCCCAATCTCAAGGACTTACATGTTATTCTGCACACATCCCTCAGTGGGGTGTTCAATCAGGCCATGGTGCAGAAAGTTGGTGCGAACAATTTCATTGCCAAATTCCAGCCGGATGAATTGGCCAAGGCCGTACAAGGCGCACTCTAATCAAGAAGAACAAACTGCATGAAGACACTTTCGGACGACTTATACAAACAATTCAGCAATTTTCTGGCGGTACAGAGCGGAATCGTGCTGGGTGACAACAAACAGTATCTGGTCAAGAGTCGGCTTTCACCCTTGATGACTCAGTTTGGTATTGAGAGTCTGTCTGATCTGGTTACTCGAGCGATGAGTGTGCGTGAGCGTGACTTGAAAATGGCAGTGGTTGATGCCATGACTACCAACGAAACCCTGTGGTTTCGCGATACCTACCCCTTCCAGCTGCTGACGGACAAGATATTTCCCGAGCTCGGCAAGAGTGGCCGACCGATCAAGATCTGGTCTGCGGCCTCCTCTTCTGGGCAGGAGCCGTATTCCATTGCCATGACTGCCCTGGAACAGCAGGTAAAAAAACCAGGCACCTTGCCAGGTGGGGTGCAGATCGTCGGGACTGATATTTCCAGCACCATGCTCAATCAGTGCAAAGAAGGGGTGTACGACAGTCTGGCGCTGGCTCGCGGTCTGTCACCCGAACGCAAGAAGCTGTTCTTCGAACCTTATGGTGACAACAAGATGCGAGTGGTGGAGCGTGTCAGAAAATTGACCACCTTCCGGCCATTGAACCTGCTGGAGAGCTACAGCCTGCTTGGCAAGTTCGACATCATCTTTTGTCGTAACGTGCTCATCTATTTTGCACCGGAAGTGAAGTCCAAGATCCTCAACCAGTTTGCTGCCAGCCTCAATCCCGGCGGCTATCTGATGCTGGGGGCTTCCGAGTCGCTGGCCGGGTTGACCGACAGGTTCGAGATGATCCGGTGCAACCCCGGCATCGTCTACAAGGTTAAATGATCCCCGCTTAAATCCCTCTTTGGCACACCTCTTGCTAATAATTTCTCAAGCAGGAGGTGTGCTATGGCAATTTCATTCGACAAGGCATTTGGTATTCATCAATACACGCTGAGCGTTCGCTCCAAGCGTGCAGAGGTGTTGTCCAGCAACATTGCCAACGCGGACACGCCGGGCTTCAAGGCTCGGGATATCAACTTCTCGCAAGCATTGGAAGAGGCCCAGCAACAACAGGGCTTTGGCCTTGCCACGACCAGTGAGAAACATTTCGCCCTGCAGATGGATGCCCCAGGCGTTACGCAATATCGCAATCCCCTGCAGCCCGATACCGGTGATGGCAACACGGTCGACGTGCAGCAGGAGCGCAGCGAGTTTTTGCGTAACAGCCTTGAATACCAGACCTCCCTTGAATTTATGAACAGCAAGATCAGCGGCCTGCTGAAGGCCTTGAAAGGAGAACAGTGATGAGTTTGTTCAAGGTCTTTGACATTGCAGGCTCGGCCATGAGTGCACAGTCTGTTCGCCTCAACACGGTAGCCAGCAACATGGCCAACGCCGACAGCGTCAGCTCCAGCGTGGAAAAAACTTACCATGCCAGGCGGCCAATTTTTGCCGCCCAGCTGGATCAGGCCATGTCGGACAAGCAGGCGTCGGCCGGGGTTGAAGTAAAGGGGATTGTCGAGAGCGAGGCCCCCTTGCTCAAGGAGTACAACCCCAACCACCCCATGGCGGATAAAGACGGCTTCATCTTCAAGCCCAACGTCAACATGGTGGAAGAGATGGCGGACATGATCAACGCTTCGCGCAGCTATCAAACCAATGTGCAGGTTGCAGACTCTGCCAAGAAGATGCTGCAGCAGACGCTCAACCTCGGCAAGTCCTGACAGGGGGACGCATAGATGGCAGATACAACCAGTGGCGTGAACGGCATCGGCCGCACGACCACCCAGACCACGGGCACGACATCGACGCCCAAGAAGGAGCTTGATCAGGAGTCGTTCCTGAAGCTGCTGACCATGCAGCTCTCCTATCAGGATCCGTTCAAGCCGGTGGACAACGCCCAGATGCTTTCCCAGATGACCTCCATGTCGACGTCACAGGGGATCAGCAGCCTCTCCAACCAGATTGGCAGCCTCAATAGCTTGATGACCTCCAGCCAGGCGCTGCAAGCCTCGGCGCTGGTGGGACAAAACGTCTTGCTGCAGAGCAATGTGGGTTACCTGGAAAAAGACGGCTCTTTGCCCGGCGTGGTCGCCGTGGGCACAGAAAACAAGTATTCGAACGTCAAGATCACCATCGAAGACGAAAGCGGACAGGTCATCAAGGAGTTTCCGCTGGAAGGTGACCAGAAGGGCAACGTCGAAATCGTATGGGATGGCAAGGACAAGGACGGCAACCCGGCCAAAGAGGGCAAATACACCCTCAAGGCAAACGGCACCGTGGACGGGAAGTCGGAGAGTGTCCCGATCTTTGCCTATGGCAAGGTCGACAGCGTGATCCTGGGTACGGCAAGCAATCCGACTCAGCTCAATTTGAAAGGCCTCGGTACAACAAGCCTGAACAGTATCTTGCAGATTGCAGGTACGGTGAAAACACCATCAACCCCCACGCCAACAGCATCGATCTAAGGAGCTGGATATGTCATTTAACAATGCCTTGAGCGGTGTCAACGCGGCACAAAAAGATCTGAACGTTACCGCCAACAACATTGCCAACGTCAATACCACGGGCTTTAAAGAGTCTCGTGCCGAGTTTGCAGACGTCTACGCTAACTCCATCTTCGTCAATGCCAAGACCCAGGTCGGCAATGGTGTGGCAACGGGGGCGGTGGCACAACAGTTTCACCAGGGGGCGCTGCAGTTCACCAACAACGCCCTTGATTTGTCCATTCAGGGCAACGGCTTTTTCGTGACGTCGGACGGTCTGACCAACCTGGATCGTACCTTTACCCGGGCCGGCGCCTTCAAGCTGAATGAAAACAGCTACATGGTCAACAATCAGGGCAACTATCTGCAAGGTTATGAAATCAACACGGATGGGACGCCCAAGGCGGTCAGCATCAACGCCACCAAACCGATTCAAATACCGGATCGGGCGGGTGAGCCCAAAATGACCGAGCTGGTGGAAGCCAGTTTCAACCTGAGTATCGAGTCGAAAACCAAACCAACGTCACCGGCTTCGTTTGATCCAACCAACTCGGCCACCTTTGCCCACTCAACCTCGGTGACAATTTATGATTCGCTTGGTGCTCCCCATGTGATCACCAAATATTTTGTCCGCCATGAGGATCCGGCTGCCCCGGGAACGCCGCTGACACCGGGTACCTGGAGCATGTACATGTATGAAGGGAACAAGCCCATCGATATCGCTGGTGGTTCACCCAGCCCGGCCGCAGGTATCCCCACAGGCGTGAAGATGACGTTTACCTCCGGCGGTAAATTGGATCCCACGCTGACTGTTCCAGCTGACCCGATCAAAACCGTCGCCCTTGGCACGGCGGCCGGTATCATCAATAACGGTGCAGATCCCACCCAGACATTGGAGATCCGTCTCGGTGATGTGACTCAATACAGCTCACCTTTCAACGTTACCAAACTGACTCAGGATGGTGCCACCGTTGGCAATCTGACCAAGGTTGAGATTACGCCGGACGGCATTGTGTCGGCGACCTACAGCAATGCGACGACGTTGAAGGTTGCTATGGTGGCACTTGCCAAATTCGCCAACTCGCAAGGATTGACCCAGGTCGGTGATACCTCCTGGCGCCAGTCTCTGCTGTCTGGTGATGCGTTGCCCGGTACCCCCAACTCGGGTACCTTGGGTAGCATCAAGTCCTCTGCGCTGGAGCAATCCAACGTGGATTTGACCTCCCAGCTGGTCAACCTCATCACCGCGCAGCGCAACTTCCAGGCCAACTCCCGTTCGCTGGAAGTGAACAGCTCCTTGCAGCAGACCATACTGCAGATCCGCTAATCATCCTCTTATTAACAAAGGGCGCTTCGGCGCCCTTTTTCATGGGTATTTGCCGCCTTGGCGACCCGAGGTAATGGGGATTGGCATTCAAATTGCAGTTCCTCTGTCAGAGTCATCAGTTTGACGGAGGATCCCATGGATCACCTGCTATACATCGCCATGTCGGGCGCCAAGGAGAGCATGAACAGCCTGGCTGTTCGAAGCAACAACCTGGCCAACGCCAATACTACCGGCTTCAAGTCCGACTTCGAGCAGGCGCGCAGCATGCAGGCGTTTGGCGAGGGGCTGCCCACCCGGGTGTTCGCCATGGCGGAGCGGCCAGGCCAGAATCTGCAGCATGGCATGCTGATGACCACGGGTCGGGATCTTGACGTTGCCGTTGACGGCCAGGGCTGGATTGCGGTGCAGGATCCCAAGGGCGGTGAAGCCTATACCCGCATGGGCAATCTGCAGCTGAGCGCGACCGGCAACCTGCAAACCTCCACCGGGTTGAACGTGGTGGACGACGGCGGTCAGCCCATCGTGCTGCCGCTGCCGATGGAGAAAATTGAAATCAACCGGGACGGCACCATCAGTGGCCGTCCGGAAGGGGCTGCCGCCAACCTGCCGGAGAATTTCCAGCGCATCAAGCTGGTCAATCCGGCGGTGGATGCGGTGGAGAAGGGGCAGGACGGCCTGTTCCGTCGCAAGGATGGCCAGAATGAAGCGGCATCGGCCACTGTCGGCCTTATTGCCGGCTCCCTCGAGGGGAGCAACGTCAACGTGGTCGATGAAATGACCAACCTTATTCGGTTGCAACGTCAGTTTGAAACCCAGGTCAAAATAATGAAGACCGCGGAAGAGAATGACGAGGCTCAAACCCAGCTGCTGCGTATCAGCTAACCAAGGAGTTTTACATGAACCCTGCACTCTGGATCAGCAAGACCGGCTTGGATGCACAGCAGACCAACATCTCGGTTACCTCGAACAACCTGGCGAACGCCAGCACCGTGGGTTACAAAAAATCCCGGGCCATCTTCGAGGACTTGCTCTATCAAAACATCAACCAGCCCGGTGGTCGTTCATCGGCCGATACTGAGCGCCCTTCCGGCCTGATGCTGGGGGCGGGTGCCAAGGTAGTGGCCACCCAGAAGAACCACAGCCAGGGCAACGTGCAAACCACGGACAACTCGCTGGACCTGATGATAAGCGGCCGCGGCTACTTCGAGATCCAGCTGCCCGATGGCAGCGCGGCTTATACGCGTAACGGCCAGTTCACCCTCAACAGCGAAGGGACCATCGTCACGCCGGGCAACGGTTATCCGTTGCAGCCGGAGATCCAGATCCCGGAGAACGCCCAGAGCGTGACGATTGGCGAGGATGGCCAGGTGTCGGTGCAGCTCAAAGGGGATGGCGCCTCTCAGGTTGTGGGCCAGATCAATACCACTGATTTCGTCAACGCCTCGGGCCTGCAGCCCATGGGCGAAAACATGTTTGTCGAGACCCAGTCCAGCGGTGCGCCGGTGCAGGGTGTTGCCGGGACGGACGGACTGGGGGTGATCAAGCAGGGCATGCTGGAGACCTCCAACGTCAACGTGACCGAAGAGCTGGTGAACCTGATCCAGGCCCAGCGGGTGTACGAGATGAACTCCAAAGTTCTCTCGGCGGTGGATGGCATGATGTCCTTCCTGATCCAGCGCACATAAGTAGGAGGCGCACCATGAAAGCCATATGGATGCTGGGGCTGCTGGCGTTGGGGGGCTGCAGCAGCACACCCAATACCGCCAAGCCCGATGATCCCGAGTTTGCCCCCGTCTACGGGGAGTCGGAGCCGGTCTCGGTCAGACCGACCGGTGCCATCTTCCAGCCCGATCAGGTCAACGGCATCTATTCGGACATCAAGGCGCACAAGGTGGGCGACATCATCACCATCGAGCTGGCCGAGTCCACTTCCGCCTCCAAGAAGGCCAATACCCAGAGCGGCAAGGATAATAAATTCACCATGAATCCGGCTGTGTTGGGCGGTGTGCCGGTGACGGCCGGTCCCTACGACCTGTCGGCTTCCCTCAGCCAGAACGGTGCCTTCAAGGGGCAGGCCAAGGCGGATCAGAGCAACAGCCTGCAGGGCAACATCTCCGTCAGCGTGGCCAAGGTCCTGCCCAACGGCAACTTGCTGGTGCGCGGCGAGAAGTGGATCATGCTCAACAACGGCAACGAATATATCCGGATCACCGGCATGATCCGCCCCGAGGATGTGACCACTGACAACAGCGTCTCATCCCAGAAGGTGGCCAATGCGCGCATCCATTACGGTGGCACCGGTGATCTGGCCAATACTCAGGAACAGGGGTGGCTCACCAGCTTTTTCAATGGCCCCTGGTGGCCGCTCTAGGAGGTGTTATGAAGTCGCTCCGTCTTGTTGCCCTGTTCTGCTGCCTGTTGCCCCTGGGGATGGCCCATGCCTCCCGGATCAAGGACATCAGCTCGGTGGAAGGGGTACGTAGCAACCAGCTGATCGGCTACGGTCTGGTGGTCGGTCTGCCGGGCACGGGTGAGAAGAGCAACGCCTTCACCGAGCAGACCTTTCGCACCATGCTGAACAATTTCGGCATCAAGGTGCCGGACAACATCAAGCCCAAGATCAAGGACGTGGCGCCGGTGGCCATTCATGCAGATCTGCCGCCGTTTGCCAAGCCGGGCCAGACCATAGACGTCACCGTGTCGGCCATCGGCGAGGCCAAGAGCCTGCGCGGCGGCACCCTGCTGCAAAGCTTCCTCAAGGGGCTGGATGGCCGGGTCTATGCGGTGGCGCAGGGCAGCCTAGTCGTTGGCGGGCTGGGGGCCGAGGGGGCCGACGGCTCCAAGGTGGTGGTCAATACGCCGACTGTGGGCCGCATCGCCAACGGGGCTACCGTGGAGCGGGAAGTCCCGAACTCCTTCAGCCAGGGGGATACCATCACCTTCAACCTGAACCGCCCCGACTTCACCACGGCGCGCCGACTGGCGGACGTGGTCAACGATCTGGTCGGTCCCAACACGGCGCAGGCGCTCGATGCCACCTCGGTCAAGGTTTACGCGCCGCGGGACCCGGGCCAGCGTGTCTCCTATCTCGCCACCATCGAGAACCTGGAGGTGGATCCGGCCAGCGAGGCAGCCAAGATCATCGTCAACTCCCGTACCGGCACCATCGTCATCGGCAGCCAGGTGCGGCTCAAGCCGGCGGCCATCAGCCATGGCGGCTTGACGGTCACCATCGCGGAAAATCAGCAGGTGTCCCAGCCCAACCCGCTCTCCGGCGGGCAGACGGCGGTTACCAACAACTCCACCATCAACGTGCAGCAGGAGCAGGGACGCATGTTCAAGCTGGATACCGGGGCCACCCTGGATGATCTGGTGCGGGCGGTGAATCAGGTCGGGGTGGCGCCCGGCGATCTGATGGCGATCCTGGAGGCGCTGCAACAGGCCGGCGCCATCGAAGGCCAGCTGGTCATACTGTAATAAAGCGGCAAGGGGTTGCCACGGGCGGCAATGAGGTAAGCAAAATGGCAGAGTTAGATACCAACAGCGGCGTGAATCTGGGCATGGTGCAGGATATCCAGAACCTGGATCGCCTGCGTCAGCTGAGCCAGAGCAAGGAGGGCAAGGCGGATGCACTCATGGCGGCTTCTCGCCAGTTTGAGTCCATTTTTACCCAGACCCTGTTTCAAAGCATGCGCCAGGCCAACCAGGTATTGACCCAGGACAGCCCCTTCAACAGCAGCTACACCCAGTTCTACGAGGGGATGCTGGACGAGCAGCGGGTTGCCGACATGTCGAGCAAGGGTGGCATCGGCCTGGCTGCCATGGTAGCCAAGCAGCTCTCGCCGGAGACCTTTACCCATCACGACGGGCGGGTGCTCAAGATGCCGCAGCGTACGGAGCGGGTCTATAAACCCTATCAACCCCCCACCTCGGCCGCCAACGATCTCATCTCCGCCTCAAAAGTTGGCAAAGATTTTGCTGACAAGGAGATGAGTGGCGATGTGCAGCCTTTGGCAATGGCTCATCGCAGTCGCCGCACCATACCGCCGATGGGACCTGCGCAAGTGGGACATGGCATTCGCAGCGCCAAGGCGTTCGATGAAACGACCCAGGTGTTTGACACCCCTGAAGAGTTTGTCAACCGGCTGATGCCGCTGGCCAAGAAGGCGGCCGACAAGCTGGGATTGAGCCCGGCAGTGCTGGTGGCCCAGGCTGCACTGGAGAGCGGCTGGGGCAAGCGGGTGATCAAGAACGGGGAGGGGCAGGTGACCCACAACTTGTTTGGCATCAAGGCCGATCCGCGCTGGGAAGGACCCAAGACGGTGGTCAGCACCCTGGAATATGAGAAAGGAGTGGCATCGCGCCAGAAGGCGGCGTTTCGCTCCTACGAGTCGTTCGAGGAGAGCTTCAACGACTATGTCGATTTCCTGACTTCGGGTTCCCGCTACAAGGGGGCTCTGGCCAAGGTGGACAGTCCGGACCGTTATTTCGAAGCCTTGCAACAGGCTGGATATGCCACCGACCCGCACTACGCCAGGAAACTGAAACAGGTATTGCGCAGTGATGCCATTGCTGGCTACTCCGCGACCAACAATACAGAAATGGAGCTGTAAGTCATGGCAAGCGATCTGCTTGGAATTGGTACCTCGGGTGTGATGGCCCAGCAGCGACTGCTGCAGACCACCAGTAACAACATCGTCAACGTCAATAGCCAGGGCTATGTGCGTGAACGGACCCTGATCTATACCAATGCCAACGGACTCGGCACCGGCGACATGCTGACCGAACGGGTCATCAACGCCTATGCCCAGGGGGAGGTCAGGCGTGACACGTCCGCCTTCTATGCCTCGTCCACCCGTTATCAGCAGCTCGCCAACACCGACAGCCTGCTGGGAGACACCAGCAACAGCGTCGGCGCCGCCATCAGCTCCTATTTCGAGGGCTTCCATACCGCCAACGAAGCCCCCGCCGATATCTCCGGCCGCAAGACTACCCTGAGCCAACTCAGTGGCATGGTAAACCGCTTTCACACCCTGTCGGCCCAGCTGGACAAGCAGACCGACACCATCAACACCACCATCGGCGATGAGGCCAAGCGGGTGAACAGCCTGATCAACAGTATCAACGATCTGAACCAGGCCATCATTCGTACCCAGGGCACGCCGGAAGAGAACCTGATGCTGTTCGACCAGCGCGACGAGGCCATTCGCCAGCTCTCCGAGAAGATGGAGATCCGCACCGTGCCGCAGGACAACGGCAGCATGCTGGTCAACATGAGCACCGGCCACTCCTTGGTACTCAATGGCAGCGTTGCCCAGCTCAGCGTGGTGCCGGGCAATCCCGATGCCCGTGAGCCTGAGTTGCAGCTGAACATGGACCCCAACAAGATCACCCTGAACAACAAGGACATTGGTGGCGGTCTCGGCGGTCTCTTCTCCGCCCGCAACGATCTGGAACCGTCCAAGCGTGAGCTGGGTCAATTGGCCGCCGCCATGGCCGATGCCATGAACCAGCAGAACCGGCTGGGGATGGATCTGGACAACGAACTGGGGGGAGATCTCTTCTCTCTTGGCTCGAGTGATGGTCTGGCCTACAGCCAGAATACCGGCAGTGGCGCCGCCAAGGTGAGCTTCGTGCCCGGCAAGGGCACGGAAGTGACCACCTTTGATTACGAAGTGCAGTTCAGCAGCGCCACCGGCTACGAGGTGTTCTCGGTGGACAAGGATGGCAACCGCACTTCGCTGACCACAGGTACCACGCCGCCCGCCACGGTACAGGTGGCCGGTCACGGCATCCAGATCGATCTCTCCGGCACCCCGGCGGCGGGGGATAAGATCCTGCTGCAACCGACCAAGCGGGCGGCAGCCGGCTTGGGTCAGCTGGCAACTCGGGCCGAAGATCTGGCGCTGGCATCGCCGCTCAAGGCCGACAAAGGCAAGAACAACTTCGGTTCGGGCGAGATCAAGCTCAACGGCATCACCAATACCGGTACCGGCTCCGGTTTTGGCACCAACAGCCTGAATCCGGCCTCACCCCAGGTGGTGAAGATAGACGGCAGCGGCAACTACCAGGTCTATGCGGCGGACGGTACCACGTTGATTGGGGTGGCTCCTGCTTCCAGCAAGGGGCAGAACCTGATGGGCTCTATTATCAACCCCTTCCCGGTGGGTACGCCTGTTTACAGTGATCCTAAACAGATGCCTGGTTACGAGTTCAGTATCACCGGCAAGGTGGAGGCCAAGGACAGCTTTACTCTCAGCTACAACACCGACGGCTTTGCCGACAACGCCAACGGGTTGGCACTGGCGGATCTGCAGAACAAGGATCTGGTGCGCAAGAGCAGCAACGCCGGCACCAGCAACGACAAGATGACCTTCAACGAGGCTTACTCCAGCCTGGTGACCGGGGTGGGCAACACCGCCAGCCAGGCCAAGAGCCAGCTCAAGGCAGATGAAACGAAATTGACCCAGAGCAGGGGGATTTTCGAGAGTGTCTCCGGCGTCAGTCTGGAGGAAGAGGCGGCCAACCTGATCCGTTATCAGCAGTCCTATGCCGCTTCCGCCCAGATCGTCAGCACCGCCAAGACCATCTTCGATACCCTGTTGTCATCAGTGAGGTAAATCGATGCGTATTACCACCAACATGGTCTATGACCGCAATATCTCCTCGCTGAATGGCGCCAACGAGCGGTTGAGCACGGCGTATGAGCAGCTGATGACCGGCAACAAGTTCAAGACGGCGGGGGAAGATCCCTCCGGCATGAGCCAGAAGCTGGCGCTGACCAAGGAGATCGATCTCTTCAAGCAGTACGGGGTCAACGGCAGCCTGCTGGAAAACAGCCTGGGCCATGAGGAGACGGTGCTGACCGCCCTCAACACCGCCATGACCAGTGCCCAGACCCTGATCCAGAAGGCGAACGACTCGGCGGTGGGGTACGAGGATCGTCAGGCGATTGCCAGCGAGCTGGAGGGGCTGCAAAAGCAGATGTTCGACCTGATGAACAGCAAGAACTCCCAGGGCGAATACATTTTCGGCGGTAACCAGAGCAAGACCCAGCCCTTCATTCAGGATGCCAGCGGCAATTATGTCTTTCAGGGGGATACCGGCCAGCGCAACATTCAGGTGTCGCCGACGGTGCAGATTGCCGCCAACGATTCCGGCTTCAACCTGTTCGAGATAGTGCCAACCCGCAGAACCAGCAGCGCGGGGAGCGCCAATATTCAGGTCGGGGTGGCCGATCAGGGCCACTTTGACAGCTTCTACCGCAACAACTACGACCCTTCGCTCGCCAGCAACCAGTATACGGTGAACACCATCGCTGGCACGCCGGATACCTACGAGATCAGGGATGGCGGCGGTGCCTTGCTGCAAAGCGGCGACTATGTGGCGGGCAACAAGATCCCCTTCAACGGACTGGAGCTGACTCTGTCACTGCCGGCGGGGGGAGCGGCACAAAACTTCGTGCTGGATCCGCCCCAGAACAACAACATCCTCGATGGCATGTCCGATTTCATCACGGCGCTGCGGGATCCCAACATCACACCGGATACCTTCCAGCTGAAGGTGGCAGATGCTACTGCCCACATGAAGAATGCCCGGCTGAACGTGGATCAGGGGCTGGGGGAGATTGGCGGCAGAATGAATGGGCTGGAGCAGGTGATGGGCTCGAACGAAGGGCTGAGCACCTTGAACCAGCAAGCGAGGGCCAAGGTTTCCGAAGCGGATCTCTATGAGGTGATTGCCACCCTGTCAAAAGAGGATGCGGCGCTGAGCGCCACCCAGCTCTCCTTCAGCAAGATCAGCAAGCTGACCCTGTTCGACTACATTCGTTGACCGGTTGCCCATCGCTCGCGGCTCTGGTGGCTGCGAGTGATGGTTACCCGCTTGGCCCCTGTTTTTCCCGCTCGTTTATCCTCATTCAACTCCCCATGTCGGCCAATTGTAACAAGCTGTTGCCACAGGCTATTTAGCGCATTGCGACGGGTTGACTCCTATTGAGCATTCGATAATCATGCAGCCCGCACAACAGAGGGTTGTGCGCATATTTGCAGCATCTCGTTAGGCGAGGCTCCTGTATAAACACAGGCCACTGATCTCACGACGTCCAGAGACGCCCAAGATCAGGACAGTTTTCATCGGATTAAGGTGTAAACCCAAGTGGCTTCCGGCATGCCGGATACGTTATGCAGTGCTAAAGCTGGTACGTGGGGATGATGACACGCCGGACGGCGTCATTTCCTGCCTATTACTCGTCAATCAAATTGCTGTTTTCTTTCAGACGGCGACGGATCACCGTTCGCGCTCAGGCTTGCCTGAAATCACATGAGGTCATTTGTGATGAAGAAAACACAGACTCTACTCAATCGTCACCAACTGCTCGATCTGGCTGCCCTGCAGGGCTGGCTGGAGCACAACCTGGATCCGGTTCAGCGTGCCGATCAGCTGCTGACCCTGCGTCCGGAAGAGCTCAACTGCATCTTCGATACCCTGCCCACTGCCGAGGGTGCGGCGCTGCTCAGTTCGCTGTCTGCTGACTGTGCCGGGCGTCTGCTGATGCGGCTGCATGCCAGCATCGTCAGCGTGTTGCAGGGGGCCATGCCCCGTCGCGACATGCTGGCCATTCTGCGCCGGTTGGGCAGCAGTGATCGCACCATGCTGCTTGCCCGCTTCCCGGAGCAGGTGCAGTCCACCTTCTACTCCCTGCTCGACTGGCCGACCGAATCGGTGGGCGCCAACATGCGTCACGAATTCCTGGCCATCGGTGATCAGGAGACGGTGGGCAGTGCCAAGCAGCTGATCCACGATGCCTGGGACAACGCCCAGCTGTTCCAGAACCTCTATGTGGTCAACAACGACCACCGCCTGCTTGGCAGCATCTCGCTCAAATCCCTGCTGATTGCCGACCCGCAACTGCCGGTGAGCGAGTTGATGGACCGGGAGACGGTGCGCATCAACGCCCGAGCGGATCAGGAACTGGCCGCCCGCCTGCTGATCGACCGCGACATCTCGACCCTGCCGGTCGAGGATCAGGGCAAGCTGGTGGGGATCTTCCATGTGGACGATGCTGCCGACATCCTGGAGCTCGAATCCACCGAGGATGCGGAGATGCAGGGTGGTTCCTCACCGCTCGACACTCCCTATCTGCAGGCGACCCCCTGGCAACTGTGGCGCAAGCGGGTGGGCTGGCTGCTGATCCTGTTCGTGGCCGAAGCCTATACCGGTACCGTGTTGCGGGCGTTTGAGGAGCAGCTGGAAGCGGCCATCGCGCTGGCCTTCTTCATTCCGCTCCTGATTGGCACCGGCGGCAACAGTGGTACCCAGATCACCACCACCATAGTGCGAGCCATGGCGGTCGGGGAGGTGAGTCTGCGCAACCTCGGCACCGTGCTGAAAAAGGAGATCTCCACCGGTCTGCTCATCTCGGCCGCCATCGCGCTGGCCGCCTGGGTACGGGCCTGGAGCCTGGGGGTTGGTCCCCAGATCGGCATGGTCGTCACCCTGACCATCATCGCCATCGTGCTGTGGAGCGCCACTGTTGCTTCTGTGATCCCCATGGTGCTGCGTCGCTTCCGCATCGACCCGGCCGTGGTATCCGCCCCCTTCATCGCTACTCTGGTGGATGGTACCGGTCTTATCATCTACTTCGAAATCGCCAAGTTGCTGCTGCCCCAGCTGCAGTAAGCCGCCATCCCGAAAATGTAAAAGGCAGCCCATGGGCTGCCTTTTTTGTTTCGCCGCTTTGTCGCGCTGCGTCGGCGTCAGCCGAGCTGGAACAGCAGTGGCCAGCCCTGCTCCTGACAGTAGCGGTGCTCCTTCTCCAGATTCTGCATCAGCAACTTGTTCTCGTCGCACCAGTCCAGTGGCAGGGTGACCACCAGCTGATCGCCGGCGGCCTGCACATGCCAATCGGGCAGCAGGTTGTCCTGGCGCCTGTGGTGGGCGGCAACCGCGAGGCGCAGAATGCGGATGCAGCGCAGCACCGTCTGTTCGTCGTGGTTGGGCAGGGAGGGCAGCTCGGAGAGCTTGAGCCCCTTGCGGTGAAAGCGTACCAGCGCGGCCAGCAGGGCCTGATCGTCCTGGTTGAAGCCGGGCAGGTCGGTGTGCTGCAGGATATAGGCGGAGTGACGGTGAATGCCACTGTAGTTGATGGCAAGGCCGATCTCGTGCAGTCGCGCCGCCCAGCCGAGGATGGCGCGATAGGGCTCCTCCGGCATCTCCCAGGGGCCGCTGAGCAGATCAAACAGGGTCAGCACGCTCTGTTCGACCCGGCCAGCCTGACGCTTGTCGATGCGATAGTGGGTGGAGAGCGCCAGGGCGGTGCGCTCGCGAATGTCGTGGTGCTGCAAGCGCTCCTCGAACTCGTACAGTAACCCCTCACGCAGGGCGCCATCGGAATAGTCCATCCGCTCGATGGGCAGGGAGGTGAAGAGCCCGAGCAGGATGGCCACCGCGGCGGCAAACACCTCCTGACGTTCTTCGGTGAGGCCGGCCAGCTTGAGATCGCCGACCCGCTTGTGCCGGATCATCTCCTGCTTGAGCCGTTCCAGCCCGGCCAGGGTGATGGCGCCATCGGTCCACTCTTCTCCCTGCAACACATCGCGCACGGTGCGGATCGAGCCCGAGCTGCCGAGGCAGCTCTGCCAGCCCAGCTTGCGGTACTGGTTGATGATGGGGGCGAGCTGGTGCTGGGCCTCCAGCACGGCATTGTTGAAGGCTTTTTCGCTCAGCTTGCCGTTGGCAAAGAAGCTCTGGGTGAAGCTGACGCAGCCCATCTTGCGGCTGGTGAGCGCCTTGTGATCGAAGCCCTCGCCGATGATGAGCTCGGTGCTGCCGCCGCCGATGTCCACCACCAGTACCTGGCCTTCTATGTGCTGGGTATGGGCGACCCCCTGATAGATGAGGCGCGCCTCTTCCTGGCCGCTGATGATCTCGATGGGGTGGTTGAGCACCTTGGCCGCCTCGCTCACGAACTCACGTGCGTTGCTGGCTCGGCGCAGGGTATAGGTGCCGGCGATGCGGATCTGATCCGGCTTGATGTTGGTCAGCCGCTCGGCAAACAGGGCGAGGCAGTCGAGGCCCCGGGTCATGGCTTCGGCAGACATGCGGCGCTGGCCGTCCATTCCCTCTGCCAGCCGCACCCGCTCTTTTATCCGATCGACGATCTGCAGCCGTCCTTCGGTGAGGCGGGCGATGACCATGTGAAAGCTGTTCGAGCCCAGATCGACGGCGGCGTACAGGCTATTGTCCATTGTTTGACTCTATGCGTTTGAGGTAGTCGTAAATCGCGACCTGGGAACGGATCTTGCGGCGGTTGCCCCGCTTCACGTATTCGTTCTTCTGGTCGGCATCGATGACCCGCGCCTTGCAGGTGTCACTCAGTTGTAGCTCGAGAATGTCGAGGATGCGCTGCTTGAGCCGCTCGTCATAGATGGGGGTGCCCACCTCGATGCGGCCGTCGATGTTGCGGCTCATCCAGTCGGCGCTGGAGATATAGAGCTGGGGATTGCCCTTGTTGTGGAACACCATCACCCGCGGGTGCTCGAGGAAGCGGTCGATGATGCTGATCACCCTGATGTTGTCACTGAGGCCCGGTACGCCCGGACGCAGGGCACACATGCCGCGGATGATCATCTGGATGGGCACCCCGGCCTGACCGGCGGCATAGAGCCGGTTGATGAGGTCTCTGTCCACCAGGTTGTTGATCTTGAGGGTGATGCCGCTCGGCTGGCCCGCCTTGGCGTTGGCCAGTTCGTTGTCGATGAGCCGGTAGAGCTGGCGGCGGCTGTTGATGGGGGAGACCAGCAGGTGGTTGAACTTGTAGCGCCGATAAGGGTATTCGATGTACTCGAACA
This sequence comes from Aeromonas sp. QDB39, assembly GCF_027707585.1. Lineage (NCBI taxonomy): Bacteria > Pseudomonadati > Pseudomonadota > Gammaproteobacteria > Aeromonadales > Aeromonadaceae > Aeromonas > Aeromonas sp. QDB39. Next base: position 64,258 of record NZ_JAPCIV010000008.1, read on the forward strand.
CCCCCTCCACCTCGGCGGTGATGTCCGGGTGGCGGGTCAGCAGGGAGAAGTCGGTATAGATCTTCGCCGTCTTCTCGTTGAAGTTGCCGGTGCCGATGTGGGCGTAGCGCACTGCCTCACCCTGCTCGTGGCGGGTGATGAGGCAGAGCTTGGAGTGGATTTTGAGGCTTGGCACCCCGAACACCACCTTGACGCCGGCATCGGTCAGGATGTTGGCCCAGTCGATGTTGGCCGCTTCGTCGAAGCGGGCGCGCAGCTCCACCACCACGGTCACCTTCTTGCCGTTGTTGGCGGCGTCGATCAGGGAGTGGATGATGCGCGACTTCTTGGCCACCCGGTAGATATTGATGCGAATGGCGCTGACCGCCGGATCGAACGCCGCCTGACGCACCAGCTCGGTGAAGTGGTGAAACTTGTGGTACGGGTAGTAGAGCAGTATGTCCTGCTTGGTGATGGCGTCGAAGGCGTTGACGAAGCCGTCAAAGTCGCGGCAATCCAGCGCCGGCAGCTTGGGGTTTTCCAGATAATCCCGGCCCACGTTGGGGAAGCCGATGAAATCCTTGAAATTGTGATAACGGCCGCCCGGCATGATGGCGTCGTAGGAGCTGATCTGCAGCTTGAGCTTCAAGAAGCTTATCATCGCCGCCGGCATCTCCCGCTCGTAGACGAAGCGCACCGGCATGGCGGTGAGGCGCTGCTTCAAGCCGTCACTCATCTTGTCCACCAGGCTCAGATCCAGCTGGTCGGAGAGATCGTATTCGGCATCCCGAGTCAGCTTGACCGCGTAGGCGGCTATCTCGTCGTAGTCGAAGAAGCCCTTGAAGATCTCGTCGAGACAGAAGCGGATGACGTTGTCGAGGATGATGATCTGCTTCTTGCGGCGGGTGCCCTCCGGCGGCAGCTGGAAGAAGCGGGGCAGATCGTCGGTCGGTACCTCCACCAGCGCGTACTGGATCACCTGACCATTCTTCTTCATCTCGATGGCCAGATAGGTGTACTCGTCTTTCAGGAACTTGACCGGGTTGACCTCTTTGTTGAGCAGGATCGGGATGATGTGGCGCAGCACCTTCTCCTTGAAGAAGACCCGCAGCCACTGCTGGATGGACTCGGAGAGCTGGTACTCGTTGACCAGGAAGATGTTGTGGCGGGCCAGCGCTATCAACAGCTCCTTGTAGGTGTTGTCGAACGCCTCGCCGAGTGCCATTACCTTCTGCTGGATGGCGCGCAGCAGCACCTTGGCCTCGTCGTCGCCGCCGTGCACCTCGTTGATCAGGATGCGGCGCTTGACGTCCGATACCCGTACTTTAAAGAACTCGTCCTGGTTGGAGGAGAAGATCCCGAGGAAGCGGACCCGCTCGATGAGCGGGACCGTCTTGTCCATTGCCTCTTGCAACACCCGTTCATTGAATGAGAGCCAACTCAGCTCCTTCTCTTCATACTGCTTGTCGGTGCTCATGTGATGCCTCTGTGGTCAGGTCGCGTCTGCGCGGCAGTTATGGCGTGAAAATATGACAGATTGATGACCATCCGCTCAGTCGATGATGGCCTGATCGATGTCGACCACCAGATCGTCCGACAACGACTCCAGCGCGCTGATGAGATCCCCCAGTTCGAGTCGGGGCGGCAGCGCCACCAGGGCGTGGGCGTAGAAGAGCGGGGCGCCGGAGTGGGGCGCCGGTTCGCAGCCGGTGGTGAGGTCGGCCACGTTGATGTTGAGCTGACGCAGGATGCTGGCCACCTCGTGGACGATGCCGGCCCGGTCGTTGCCGGTGACGCTGACCATCACCTGCCGTTCCGGCTCCTGGCTGAGCTGGCCTTCGGCGAAGCTGACGGTGAGGCCGGGCAGCATCACCAGCGCCTCGCACAGGCTGCGGTAGTGCTCATCAGGCACGCTGACGTGCAGGATGCCGGCAAATTGTCCCGCCAGCTCGCTCATGGAGCTGGCCAGCCAGTTGCCCTGCTGGTGGGTGATGACGTCCGCCAGACTCTCAACGATACCGGGCTTGTCAGCGCCTATCACGGTCACGACCAATTGCTTTTGCATCCTGCTCTCCTTGGAAAATGGGTACTCGGTAGCATTGTGCCTGCTGTCACAGGCCATATGAAGCCCCGCCCACCGCAAATATGGCGAAAAAGCACCGCCGGGAGGGGGTTGGCGCCATTTCTGCACTGCCTGCGCCCGCTGCGCCGTGGTAGAGTGATGCCCCTGTTTTGTATTGTGAACCGGATAGCTCTTGTGAACGGGATGTGCGCGTATGAATAGCCTTGTCGTATCGGGATTGGTGTTGTTGGTGTTGCTGCTGCTGGCGATCTTCTGGAGCAGGGGCAAGAAGGGCAAGGCGCTGCCCTATGATCTGCAGGAGACTCTGTTCAGCCCCGCCGAGCGCGCCTTCCTCGGCGTACTGGATCTGGCGGTCGGCGACCAGGCCCGGGTCTTTGCCAAGGTGCGGGTGGCCGATGTGCTGACGCCGGAGGCGGGCATGGGCAAGAGCAAGTGGCAGCAGGCGTTCAACAAGATCAGCGCCAAGCACGTGGACTATCTGCTCTGCCACCCCTCCGATCTCTCCTTCATCTGCGCCATCGAGCTCGATGACAGCTCCCATCGCCACCAGAAGCGCAAGGTGCGCGACAGTTTCCTCAAGGCCGCCTTTGACAGCGCCGGTCTGCCGCTGCTGCAGATCCCGGCAAGCAGCCATTATCAGGTCGAAGAGCTGCGCGAACAGATCCTGCCGCTGCTAAGCGGCCCCCGCCGAGCCCCGGATGAGGATCTGCTGCCAGGGGATCGCCGCGAGCCCACCTTCAGTCCCCTGCAACTGGATCGGGTCGAGGTGGAAGAGCCTCGTCATGGCGGTCGTGCCCCGGCCGTGGCCCCCATCAAGGCGATCGTATCGCCGCGCAGTGCACCGCTGCCGGCGGCCGACGCCGAGCTGGTGGAGAATCTGTTTGCCGAGGTGGAGGAGGATGAGGACGAGTATCCCCATCAGGTGCCGCACTGCCCGCGCTGTGATGCGCCGCTGGTGGAGCGGGAAGCCAAGAAGGGCCCCCATGCCGGCCGGCTGTTCCTAGCCTGCAGCCGCTTCCCCGAGTGCCGTTACGCCGCACCCCATACTCACGCCTGCCATTGATCCTCACCATCTGTTTGCGGCCTGCTGCCGGCCGCAAACAGGTGCACCTGCTCGTGTTCCTGCCTCTCTTGTTTGCCCGCTGTCTGCCCACCGTACCCAAAAAAAGAGGCGACAAAATTTATCTTGTTGCGCCGTTGGGTCGATAAACTTAGGTGAAATGCGACAAATTTTGACAATGCGTCGGAATTTTGGCACTTTGTGCATCCTGCATAAAGTGCGTGGTTTGACCACATAAGCACAATAAAACAATAAGTTACGTCGAGAATAGAGGGATGGATATGATGGCAATGGGAGTGTTGATTGTTGACGCCGATGCGCAGCGGCGCCAACAGTTGGGGACAGTTCTCTCGTTCATGGGGATCCCCTGGCAGGACGTTGCCGAGGGCGATCTGGATGTGGCCATCGAGTCATCCGGCCCGCTGCAGGGGGTGCTGACCGGTTCCCTCAACGGCCGCCCGCTGGGCGAGCTGCTGACCGGATTCCCCCGGGTGCCTTTCCTGTCGCTGGTGGAGGCCGACTTCCCCAACAGCAACTTCATCGGAGTGGCCGAGGCACCCTTCACCTACGAATCCCTGACCCGCCATCTGCACTTTTGCCAGGCCTTCGTCTCCCTCCATCCCCGTCAGCAGACCCACGACAAGGGGCAGGCGCTGTTGCGCCTGCTGGTGGGCAAGGGCAAAGGGATCCAGGAGGTGCGTCGGCTTATCAGCCAGGTGGCCGAGACCGATGCCAACGTGCTGATCCTCGGTGAATCGGGTACCGGCAAGGAGGTGGTGGCCCGCGCGATCCATGAACTGTCCGGCCGAAGCCAGGGCCCCTTCGTGCCCATCAACTGCGGCGCCATTCCGGCTGAACTGCTGGAAAGCGAACTGTTCGGCCACGAGAAGGGGGCCTTCACCGGTGCCATCGCGGCCCGGCGCGGCCGCTTCGAGCTGGCACAGGGGGGCACCCTGTTTCTCGACGAGATCGGCGACATGCCGCTGCCGATGCAGGTCAAACTGCTGCGGGTGCTGCAGGAGCGGTTGTTTGATCGGGTTGGCGGCGGCAAGCCCATCCAGGCGGATGTGCGCATCATCGCGGCCACCCACCGGGATCTGGAAGCCATGATCCGTACCCAGGGTTTTCGCGAAGATCTCTACTATCGCCTCAACGTCTTCCCCATCGAGACCCCGCCGCTGCGGGATCGGGCCGATGACATCCCGCTGCTGCTGCAGGAGCTGCTCAACCGCCATGCCGAGCTGCATCAGGGGATGATCCGCCTGACCCAGCGCGCCATGGAATCCCTGATGCAGTATCCCTGGCCCGGCAACGTGCGCGAGCTCTCCAACCTGCTGGAGCGGCTGCTCATCCTCTACCCGCAGCAGATCGTCGACGTGGCTGACTTGCCGAGCCGCTATCGGTTGTTGCCGTGCGAGCCGCGGGACGAGCGGCTGACCGAGATGGACGAGCGCGATGCGCTGGCCGCGGTGTTCCAGGATCCGCCCGAGCTGGATCTGCCCGCCAGCCACGCCCGCGCCATGCAACTGCCGGAGGAGGGGGTCAACCTCAAGGAGATGCTGGCCGACCTGGAGGTGGAACTGATCCGCCAGGCGCTGGAGTCCCAGGACGGGGTGGTGGCCCGCGCCGCCGACCTGCTCGGCATGCGCCGTACCACTCTGGTGGAGAAGATGAAAAAATACGGGATGAGCAAGGAAGCATAAGGGTCAAAGCCTTGACGCCTAGCTTCAAGGCTTTGATTTTATATGTAAATTTTAGTGGCATGGAAATTGAATAAGCTGACTCAGTCGCCAGTTTGAGGTCAGCTTTATGACAGCCCAGCCGCAGGATACCCCGCTCCAGTCTCACGAGGTGAGCCAGCTTTACGCCATCTTCACGGCGCTGCCCACCGGTGTCTTGCTGCTCGACGGCGAGGGCCGGATCACCCGCGCCAACCCGGCCGCCAAGGCGCTGCTGGGGGAGCCGCTGGAAGGTCAGGCCTGGCGCCAGATCATCGACCGCTGTTTCCAGCCCCGCGAGGATGACGGCCACGAAATTTCTCTGCGCGATGGGCGCCGGGTCCAGCTGTCGACCCAGCCGCTGCCGGATCAGCCGGGCCAGCTGGTGTTCATCAACGATCTGACCGAAACCCGTCAGCTGCAAGATCGCATCAACCACATGAAGCGGTTGTCCGCCCTTGGCAACATGGCCGCCTCGCTGGCCCACCAGATCCGTACCCCGCTCTCCGCCGCCATGCTCTATGCCGCCAACCTGGCCAACCGCACCCTCAAACCGGAATCCCGCAGCCAGTTCCAGCAAAAGCTGATGGCGCGCCTGCAGGATCTCGAGAAACAGATCAGCGACATCCTGCTGTTTGCCCGCAACGGCGACAACCAGGTGGTGACCCCGACGTCGGTGCAGGGGCTGCTGGCCGAGGTGCAGGCCGGTGCCGAGGCATTTTGCAGCCAGCAGGGCTGTGAGCTGCACATGGAGGCGCCGGAGCCCGATCTCTATCTGCTGGCCAACAGCAGCGCGCTGGCGGGGGCGGTCAACAACCTCATCGCCAATGCCCAGCAGGCCGGCGCCACGTCGCTTCTGGTGAGCGCGGTACGCAGCGGCGCCCGGGTGGAGCTGCGCATTCTCGACAACGGCAAGGGGATGCCCGCTCACCTGCTCAGCCAGATTTTCGAACCCTTCTTCACCACCCGCTCCCAGGGCACCGGCCTTGGGCTGGCGGTGGTGCAATCCGTGGTCCGTGCCCATCAGGGCGAGGTCAGTGTGGCCTCGGTACCCGGCGAGGGGACCTGTTTTACCCTGTCGTTCCCCCTGCACCAGCAAGCGGTGCCGCTGGGGGGTGTAGCATGAGCGTCAGGCTCGTGGAAATGAATATTGCAGCGGCCAGGTTGGCTGTGGTGGGAGGTGTAGCATGACTCAGGCCCGGATCCTGGTAGTGGAAGATGACAATGGCTTGCGCGAAGCGCTGGTGGATACCCTGTTGCTCGGCGGCTATGAGTGCCGCGAGGTGGACAGTGGCGAGCGCGCTTTGCTGGCCCTGTCGCGCCAGAGTTTCGACATGGTGATCTCGGATATCCAGATGGGGGGCATGGATGGCCTGACCCTGCTGGCCAACATTCGTCAGCAATATCCCCAGGTGCCGGTGCTGTTGATGACCGCCTACGCCAACATCGACGGTGCGGTGCGCGCCATGCGCGAAGGCGCCATCGATTACCTGGCCAAGCCCTTCTCGCCCGAGGTGCTGCTCAACCAGGTCAGCCGCTATGTGCCGGCCCAGAAGGTGGAGAAGCGGGCCGTGGTCTACGGCGATCCCAAGACCGCCGAGCTGTTCCAGTTGGCGACCCGGGTGGCCAGAAGCGAGGCCACCGTGATGGTGACCGGTCCGAGCGGGACGGGCAAAGAGGTGCTGGCCCGCTACATTCACGACAACTCCAACCGCGCCGAGCAGACGTTCGTCGCCATCAACTGCGCCGCCATTCCGGAGAACATGCTGGAGGCGACTCTGTTCGGCTACGAGAAGGGGGCCTTTACCGGCGCGGTACAGGGCTGCCCCGGTAAGTTCGAGCAGGCGCAGGGTGGCACCCTGCTGCTCGACGAGATCACCGAGATGGATCTGGGGCTGCAGGCCAAGCTGCTGCGGGTGTTGCAGGAGAAAGAGGTGGAGCGGCTCGGCAGTCGCAAGATGATCCCGCTCGACGTGCGGGTCATCGCCACCAGCAACCGGGATCTGAAAAAAGCGGTGCAGGACGGTCTGTTTCGCGAGGATCTCTACTACCGGCTCAATGTCTTCCCGCTGCGCTGGACGGCGCTGTGGGAGCGTCCCGGTGACATACTACCGCTGGCGGAGCACCTGCTGGCACTGCATGCCGGTCAGCAGGGACTGCCGACGCCGCAGCTCACAGAACCCGCGCGCGAGCGGCTGCTGGCTCACCCCTGGCCCGGCAACGTGCGCGAACTCGACAACGTGGTGCAGCGTGCCCTCATTCTGAGCCCGGATGGCCTCATCGGCTGCGAGCACCTGATCCTGGAAGAGGTGGAGGAAGAAGAGATCCGCCTTGTCGGCAGTGAGCGCAGCAGCGGCAGCGAACACCTGGGCAGCGAGCTCAAGCAGCAGGAGCACCAGATCATTCTCGACACCCTGCAGGATTGCAACGGCAGCCGCAAGGCGGTGGCCGACCGGCTCGGCATCAGCCCGCGCACCCTGCGCTACAAGCTGGCCCAGATGCGCGAGGCGGGGATCGACCTGCCGGTCTGAAGCCATTCCAGGCCTACAGTGCGGGAGGCATCATGGTCTTGGCGGCCGGCCTCGATTATCATGGGGCCTCGGCGTTATGAGCCCGATTCCTGTCTGCATCGCCGCACAGGGGTCGGCGCCTTTATAAGGGACCCCTATGATCTCTCATCGAAAACTCGAAACCGTACTCAACCATCTGCTCGAACCGCATGCCATCAAGGATTACTGCCCCAATGGCCTGCAGGTGGAGGGGCGTGAGCGCATTCGCAAGGTGGTGACCGGTGTCACCGCCAGCCAGGCCCTGATCGATGCGGCCGTGGCCGCCGATGCTGACGCCATCCTGGTTCATCACGGCTACTTCTGGAGCGGTGAACCGGCCCAGATCACCGGCATGAAACAGCGCCGCATCAAGACCCTCTTGACCCACGACATCAACCTGTTTGCCTACCACCTGCCGCTGGACGTGCACCCCGAGGTGGGCAACAACGCCCAGCTCGCCAAGCTGCTCGACATCAAGGTGCGCCGCGGCCTCGAGCCCTGGAACAGCAAGAGCGTCGCCATGGTGGGCAAGCTGGAAGAGCCCATGAGCGGCAGCGATTTTGCCAAGCTGATTGCCGAGCGGCTCGGCCGTGAGCCGCTCCATTGCGGTGACAGCGGCCCCGAGCTTATTCGCTCCGTGGCCTGGTGCACCGGCGGCGGCCAGAGCTACATCAATCTGGCGGCGGAGCAGGGCATCGATGCCTTCATCTCCGGCGAAGCCTCCGAGCAGACCATCCACACCGCCCGCGAGATGGGCATGCACTTCTACGCCGCCGGTCACCACGCCACCGAGCGTTACGGCGTCAAGGCGCTGGGGGAGTGGCTGGCGACGGTACACGGGCTGGAGGTCACCTTTATCGATATCGACAATCCGGTGTAGGTTCGATTAGCCGCATAGCGGCGTAATCGGACGTGATGACAGCAAGTGCGCTGGTAGATAGAAATGACAAGGGAGGCCTGGGCCTCCCTTGTTGCATTTTATTACTGCGGTTAGCGGTTACTCGCTGGCATAGCCTGCCGGGCCAAGCTGCTTGCCATCGAGCAAGGCAGACCCTGCTCGCATCTGCAAGCGCCCTTCACAGAACCACTGCACCACCAGCGGGTAGATGCTGTGCTCCTGCACCTGTACCCGGGCCGCCACCTCGTCGGCATCATCCCCTTCGAAGATGGGGACGCGGGCCTGCAGGATCACCGGGCCGCCGTCGAGCTCTTCGGTGACGAAGTGGACGCTGGCGCCATGCTCGTCCTCACCGGCCTCGATGGCGCGCTGGTGGGTGTGCAGCCCCTGATATTTCGGCAGCAGGGAGGGGTGGATGTTGATCATCCGCCCGGCAAAGTGTTGCACCAGGTCGGCACTCAGGATCCGCATAAACCCGGCCAGTACCACCAGATCGGGCTGATAGTCCGCCATCAGCGCCAACAGGGCCGCGTCATACTCTTCCCGGCTGGCAAACTGCTGCTGGGCGAGGATGGCGGTGGCCACCCCCGCCTCTTTGGCACGCACCAGACCATATGCATCGGCCTTGTTGCTGATGACGCCGACCACCTGACCGGCAATCTTGCCACCGGCACAGCCGTCGAGGATGGTCTGCAGGTTGCTGCCGTTGCCGGAGATCAGCACCAATATGCGTTTCATGGGGGAGGTCATTTGGCTGTTGATCCGGTCATTCATTGAATGATGACCTGCTCCTCACCATCGGCCGCCTTGGCGATATGGCCGATATGCCAGGCGTTCTCGCCTTCGGCCTTGAGCAGGGTCAGCGCTTTTTCCAGCTGATCTGCCGGCAGGGCGATGATCATGCCGACGCCGCAGTTGAAGGTACGGTACATCTCGTGGCGGGTGACGTTGCCGGCCTGCTGCAGCCAGCTGAACACCGCCGGCCACTGCCAGCTCTGCTCGTCGATCACCGCCTGGGTGTTGGCAGGCAGCACGCGTGGGATGTTCTCCCAGAAGCCGCCACCTGTGATGTGGGACAGAGCGTGGATCTCGCACTCCTTGATGAGCTTGAGCACGGGTTTCACGTAGATGCGGGTCGGCTCCAGCAGGGCGTTGGCCAGGGTGGTGTCACCCAGCGGCTGCTGCACGTCGGCCTTGGAGACTTCCAGGATCTTGCGTACCAGCGAGAAGCCGTTGGAGTGGGGGCCGCTGGCGGCCAGGGCGATCAGGGCATCCCCTTCGCCGACCTTGCTGCCGTCGATGATCTCGCTCTTCTCCACCACACCGACGCAGAAACCGGCGATGTCGTAGTCTTCCCCTTCATACATGCCCGGCATCTCGGCGGTTTCGCCGCCCACCAGGGCGCAACCGGACTGCTCGCAGCCGGCACCGATGCCGGTGACCACGGCCGCGGCGGTGTCGACGTCCAGCTTGCCGGTGGCATAGTAGTCGAGGAAGAAGAGGGGCTCGGCGCCCTGCACGATCAGGTCATTGACGCACATGGCCACCAGATCGATGCCGACGGTGTCGTGCTTCTTCAGGTCGATGGCGAGGCGCAGCTTGGTGCCCACCCCGTCGGTGCCGGAGACCAGCACCGGCTCCTTGTAGCCCGCAGGGATTTGACACAAGGCCCCAAAGCCGCCAAGACCACCAAGGACTTCAGGACGACGAGTGCGCTTTGACACGCCCTTGATACGTTCAACCAGTGCATTGCCGGCATCGATATCCACGCCAGCATCCTTGTAGCTCAGTGAGGTTTTGTCAGTCACGCGTATTCCCCGTCATATAAAGAAGTGGAGGGTAAAATTCGGGGCGTATTCTAACAGTGGCGGTGAAAAACCAGAAAGGAAATCGTTTGCGCGTTTTTGCGCGGAAATGCTCTACAAGCGGCGGCTTTTGTTGTATGATTCCGCGATTTTTTTGCGGCAGTTAGAGGAGATAATAATGAAAGTCGTTGAAGTCAAACACCCCCTGGTCAAGCACAAGATCGGTCTGATGCGTGAAGGCGATATCAGCACCAAGCGTTTCCGTGAACTGGCCAAGGAAGTGGGCAGTTTGTTGACCTACGAAGCGACCTCTGACTTCGAAACCGAGAAGGTTACCATCGATGGCTGGAATGGGCCAGTGGAAGTTGACCAGATCAAGGGCAAGAAGGTCACCGTCGTGCCCATCCTGCGTGCCGGTCTTGGCATGATGGATGGCGTGCTGGAGCACATGCCGAGCGCCCGCGTCAGCGTGGTCGGCATCTACCGCGACGAAGAGACCCTGCAGCCGGTTCCCTATTTCGAGAAGATCGTCAGCAACATCGAAGAGCGTCTGGCGCTGGTCATCGACCCCATGCTGGCTACCGGCGGCTCCATGATCGCCACCATCGACCTGCTCAAGAAGAAGGGCTGCCAGTCCATCAAGGTGCTGGTGCTGGTTGCCGCGCCGGAAGGCATCAAGGCGCTGGAAGCCGCTCACCCGGACGTGGAGCTGTTCTGCGCCTCCATCGACCAGGGCCTGAACGAGAAGGGCTACATTGTCCCGGGTCTGGGCGACGCCGGCGACAAGATCTTCGGCACCAAGTAAGCCTCGATCGCCTCATCGCGCGCCAGCTGGCGCGCAAACGGAGCCGGCACCCCGCCGGCTCCGCTGTTTCTCCCGCCCCGGCTTGCTGCCATGCGCGCCTTGCCGCTACCATAAGCACCATCTCCCATTTCGAGACTCCTCTCATGCTCAAACGTGTTGTGACCGCCCTCTGCTGCGGCTTGTCATTCATGGTGTCGGCCGCCCAGGTGACCGATCTCTATCAGGGCAAGGCGCCCACCAGCGGCGACATGGCGGCGGCTCAGTCCCAGGCCCTGGGCGAGGTGCTGATCAAGGTGACCGGCAAGCGCGACATTCTGACCCAGCCGGCGGTGGTCAAGGCGCTGGCGGCCCCCGGCGAGTTCGTGCAGCACTACGGTTATCAGGACGTGGGGCCGGTGAAGTTTCTCAAGGCCGATTTCGATGTGGCCAAGGTCAATGCCCTGGTGGCCGAGAGCAAGTTCGCCCTGCTGGGCCCGGCTCGGCCACAAGTGGCCATCTGGCTGGTGATCAATGAAGGGGAGCGGCGCATTCTGCCGGATCAGTCCAACGATGGCTGGGCCGCCGCCCTGCGTACCCAGGCCCAGGCGATGGGGCTGCCGGTCAGTATTCCGCTGATGGACTTGGACGACAACATGGCGGTCAACGCCACCGACGTCTGGGGCCGCTTCGCCGACCCCATCCTCAAGGCGAGCCAGCGTTATGGCGCCGAGATGGTGGTGCTGGGCAAGTTGACGCCCGATGGCAAGGAGGAAGGAAAGTGGAGCATCGACTGGGGACTCTACGGCCCCAAAGCGGGCGGTGAGCTGAGCGAACTGACCAAGGGCGAGGGCGCCGGCACCCAGGCCGAGGTGGCGCAGACGTTCGCCGATGCCCTGGCAGGCTGGCTGGTGCAGAACTACGGGGCGCGCATCTCGGGGGTGGCCTCTAGCCAGACACTGGTGGTGGAGGGGTTGTCCGGCATCGACGGCATGATCACGGTGCAGAAGATGTTGCAGGGGATGGCCAGCGTCACCAAGGTGGAGATTGGCAAACTGGAGGGGGACAAGGTGACCTTCAACCTGAGCCTGCAAGGGGACAAGGCCGAACTCATCCGCGGGCTGCAGCTGGAGAGCCGGTTGCGCCAGCTGGCGGATACCCCCGAGGGGCTGAGCTATCAATGGTCGCAGCCCTGATCCTGGCAAGGATCCTGCTTGGCTGGCCGAGCACAACCAGCGTGGGCCCAGAGTGCGGTTTTTCAAGCAGGCCAAGGAGTAGCCGCTTTCGTTAGCAATGGTCGCAGCCTGGATCCTTTATGAGGATCCACACCGCCCGGCATCGTCCGGGCGGTTCTCTATCCGCCTTCGCGATGATACACTTGCCCGCAAATGTCACAGTCAAAGCCCAACGAGTGAAGCAACCGGCCCAACTGTCTTTAGCCGTACAACTACCGGATGATGAAACCTTCGTCAGTTTTTATCCCGGCAACAATGCTCATCTGATCACCGCCCTCAAAAATGCGGCCATTGGTCAGGGCTCACCTTTCCTCTATTTCTGGGGGGCTAAGGGATCGGGCCGCTCCCACCTGCTGCACGCCACCTGCGCCGAGGTCAATGCCCGTGACGCCGCAGCCGCTTATCTCTCCCTCGATCAGTTCGAACAGCTCGACCCCAGCATGCTCGACGCCCTCGAAAGCCTGCCGCTGGTCTGCCTCGACAGCCTGGAGGCGATCGCCGGCAATGCGCTGTGGGAGCGGGCCCTGTTCGATTTTTACAACCGCTGGCAGGAGAAGGGTGAGGGTACCCTGGTGGTGACCGGCTGCAGTGCGCCGCGCAAACTGGGGCTGCAACTGCCGGATCTCGCCTCACGGCTGGACTGGGGAGTGAGCTTCCACCTCGACGAGCTGGACGATGAAGGCAAGCTCAGTGCCCTGCAGCTGCGTGCCGAGCTGCGGGGCTTCAAACTGCCCATCGACGTGGGCCGCTTCCTGCTAAACCGTCTCTCGCGCGACATGCGCACCCTGCTCACCACTCTCAATCAGCTCGACAACGCCTCCTTCCGTGCCAAGCGCAAGCTGACCATCCCCTTTGTCAAAGAGATCCTCGAGCTCTGAGCCCTTCGGGTGTGCTTGAGCGCGAGCGGCGCCGAGGCAATCAATAAAAAGAAACCCCGGCCAGTGGCCGGGGTTTTGCTATCTCAAGGACTTTCTCAAAGAGTTCTGCCTATCAGTGGAACTGATCTTCTTCGGTGGAACCGGTCAGCGCGGTCACCGAGGATTGGCCGCCCTGAATGACGGTGGTTACCTTGTCGAAGTAACCGGTCCCCACTTCCTGTTGGTGTGCCACGAAGGTGTAACCCCGCTCGGCAGCGGCGAATTCAGGCTGCTGCACCATCTCGACATAGTGCTTCATCCCTTCGCCACGGGCGTACTGGTAGGCCAGCTCGTACATGTGGAACCACATGTTGTGGATACCCGCCAGGGTGATGAACTGGTACTTGTAGCCCATGTCGGACAGCTCCTGCTGGAAGCGGGCGATGGTGGCATCGTCCAGGTTCTTCTTCCAGTTGAAGCTCGGCGAGCAGTTGTAGGCCAGGATCTTGTCCGGGTACTGGGCCTTGATGGCTTCGGCAAACTTGCGCGCCTCGTCCAGATCCGGCTTGGCGGTTTCGCACCACACCATGTCGGCGTAAGGGGCATAGGCCAGACCGCGGGAGATGGCTTGCTCGATACCGGCCTGCACCTTGTAGAAGCCTTCTGAGGTGCGCTCACCGGTCAGGAAGCCGGCATCGTACGGATCGGCGTCCGTGGTCAGCAGGTCGGCGGCGTTGGCGTCGGTACGGGCGATCACCAGGGTGGTGGTGCCGCAGACGTCGGCTGCCAGACGGGCTGCGATGAGCTTCTGCACCGCTTCCTGGCTCGGTACCAGCACCTTGCCGCCCATGTGGCCGCACTTCTTGACGGAAGCGAGCTGATCTTCGAAGTGCACGCCGGCGGCGCCCGCTTCAATCATCCCCTTCATCAATTCGAAGGCGTTCAGCACGCCGCCGAAGCCGGCTTCGGCATCCGCTACTATGGGCAGGAAGTAGTCGATGAAGCCCTTGTCCTGCGGGCCCACCTTGTTGGCCCACTGGATCTGGTCGGCACGGGCGAAGGAGTTGTTGATGCGCTCCACCACCGACGGCACCGAGTTGGCCGGGTAGAGGGACTGATCCGGGTACATGGTGGAGGAGAGGTTGTTGTCCGCCGCCACCTGCCAGCCGGAGAGGTAAATTGCCTCGATGCCCGCCTTGGCCTGTTGCACCGCCTGACCGCCGGTCAGCGCGCCGAGGCAGTTTACATAGCCTTTCTTGGCGCCGCCGTGGATCAGTTCCCACAGTTTGTCGGCACCGCGTTGGGCCAGGGTGTGCACCGGTTGCAGGCTGCCACGCAGGTTTACCACGTCTTCGGCGCTGTAGCCGCGCTTGATCCCTTTCCAGCGGGGGTTTTCCGCCCAGTCTTTCTCGATAGCCTGGATCTGTTGCTCACGGGTCAGTGCCATATCAGTTCCCTCTTTCATTGATTTCACGTTTCCATTGACTTGTTATTGGCGAGCCCCGCTGGGGAGGCCCGTAGTTCAGAGCCGCTCGTAACCGGGCAGCGTCAGAAAATCGATCAGAGTATCGGCGCAGGTGATCTGTTCCATCAGCTCGCTCGCCTCGGCGAAGCGGCCTGCCTGCCAGCGCTCGGCCCCCACTTCGGCTTTGACCACCTCCTGCTCCTCGGCCAGCATCTGGCGGAACAGATCCTTGGTCACCACCTTGCCGTTCGACAGGCTCTTGCCGTGGCGGATCCACTGCCAGATGGAGGTGCGGGAGATCTCGGCGGTGGCGGCATCTTCCATCAGACCGTAGATGGGTACGCAGCCGTTGCCGTTGATCCAGGCTTCCAGGTATTGCAGCGCCACCCGGATGTTGGTGCGCATGCCTGCCTCAGTGCGCTCACCCTCGCAAGGGGCCAGCAGTTCAGCGGCCGTGATGGGGGCATCCTGCTCGCGCAGCACGCCGATCTGGTTGCTGGCGCCAGCCGGGATGGCAGCGTTGAACACCGCCATGGCGGTATCGGCGAGACCGGGGTGGGCCACCCAGGTACCGTCGTGGCCGTTGTTGGCTTCACGCTCTTTATCTGCCTTCACCTTGGCAAATACCTGTTCATTCACGGCAGGATCTTTCGCCGGGATAAAGGCTGCCATGCCGCCCATGGCCAGCGCGCCGCGCTTGTGGCAGGTCTTGATCAGCAGCCGCGAATAGGCGGACAGGAACGGTTTGTCCATGGTCACTACCTGACGGTCCGGCAGGACGCGATCAGGGTGGTTCTTCAAGGTCTTGATGTAGCTAAAGATGTAATCCCAGCGGCCGCAGTTGAGGGCGACGATGTGATCCTTCATCTGATAGAGCAGCTCATCCATCTCGAACACCGCCGGCAGGGTTTCGATCAGCACGGTGGCCTTGATGGTGCCACGGGGCAGGCCGAATTTGTCCTCGGTCCAGGCGAATACCTCGCTCCACCAGCGCCCTTCCAGATGGCTCTGCAGCTTGGGTACGTAGAAGTAGGGGCCGGAGCCCTTGGCCAGCAGCGCCTGATAGTTGTGCAGGAAGTAGAGGGCGAAGTCGAACAGGCCGCCGGGAATGGGAGCGCCATCGAAGGTGACATGTTTTTCCGGCAGATGCAGACCGCGCACCCGGCAGATGAGTACGGCCGGATCGGCGCTCAGGGTATAAGCCTTCCCTTCCGGGCTGGTGTAGGAGACGGTGCCGTTGACCGCATCGCGCAGGTTGATCTGACCCTCGATCACCTTGTTCCAGGCCGGTGCCAGCGAATCCTCGAAGTCCGCCATGAATACCTTGACGTTGGCGTTGAGGGCGTTGATCACCATCTTGCGCTCGACCGGGCCGGTGATCTCCACACGGCGGTCTTGCAGGTCGGCGGGAATGCCGCGCACCGTCCAGTCTCCGGCGCGGATGTGGGCGGTTTCAGGCAGAAAATCGGGCAGCTCGCCGCCGTCGATGCGGGCCTGACGCGCCACACGTTGTTTCAACAATTCGTCCCGTTGGGGAGCAAAGCGTTCCACCAGTTCGGATACCAGGGCCACCGCATCCGGCGTCAGAATTTGCGCGTAATCGGGATGCGTCTCGCCCTGGATGCGCAGACGAGCGCTGCAGTGGGTCTGGGCCGGTGCCGACATAGGGTTCACTCCTTTGAGAATTACATTTTGAACTAATTAACTACGACTAAAGTCGATCCCTGTTTTTTCAAACTTCCCGTAACAACGGGGTAACACGATTCATAAGGTGCGAAATATTGCTCTATTCGTCAACAGGTTTTTTAAAACGCACGTTTTGGTCATGATGTTAAGTTGATGTTTATAAACAATTTATGTGATTAGCGTAAAAACTCTATGCAGATGGTTATGCTCTTGTTTTTCATCCCCTGCCGGTAGCGGATGGTGAGGGGGAATAGGGATGCATGGATGTAAGTTATTACGTAGTAAAATTACAAATGCAAAAACAAATCCCGACCTAACTCCAAGCTTCTAAAAAACACATGTATGAAATGAAAGGTGTAAACCCAGCAGGCATATAACTCCTGCTGAAATTAAGGAAAGAACGTTTGTTTAAAACAATACAGGCTAAAAGGGGTCGAATGGGATCTGGTCGGCAGAAGAGGAGAAAGTGAGGCGCAATAACGTAGGTTTGTATCACTTGGGTTGATGAGGTGCCTGGGGGCGGGGAGGGGATGTAGCAGTGGATATGACTACTGTCGTTTAGTTATTTAGCATTTTATTGTTATTTGTATCAGCGGGCCATCCTGGCCCTCAAAGGAGGTAAAACGGGGCGCTATTTCCAGTGCCACTGCCATTTTCTCCCGGTAGTTCAAGAGCGGCATGTCTGCGCCGTCGGCTCAGTAATCATCGTCCGGGGCCGCCAGATCGACGACATCGAGTCGCACCACCGGGCCGTGTTCGGTGGCATACTGATTGGTTGCCGACTCGGTAGCCGGTTGGGGCAGGGGGGCGTACTCGGGCTGTGTGTCAACTGCTTTGGTCATGGGTGCTTGCCTCATTGATTGCAAGCCGGTCGGTGACTCCATCACCCGCGCTCCCACCTCCCTGTTTGAACTGCCGGCGGAAAAGTTGCGTATCCTAGCGGGACTCTTGAAAGGTTTCAAGCGGTTCTGAATGAAATTTGTACCACAACTGTGTGGTGACTCTGCGACAGGCTCACCCAGGAAGAGCATTTAGACGGTTGGCTGATGCGCTACAACAGGTGTGGCGGAAATATAAAGCAGGCAAAAAAATAGCCCAGTCGCGAGACTGGGCTATTTTCGGGGAAATTGGTCGGTGTGAGAGGATTCGAACCTCCGACCCTCTACACCCCATGCAGATGCGCTACCTGGCTGCGCTACACACCGACGAGGTCAGTTTGAGCTGACGGAGGGAAGTCTAATGATCTGAGCAAATGGGTGCAACTCCTTTTTTATCAGAGAGATGCTGACTGCTTCTTTATTGTGCAGGCAAGATGCGACTTGGGGCTGTGGCGCAGATTTGGCATAATCGCCGCCCCGTATTGCCGGGGAGCCCGTCATCATGTTGTTTGGCTGCGCTACCCGGTTGCGGCTAATGAGCGGCAGGCAATCAAGCTGCAAGTGCATCGCCGGCAACCCGTCACAGAGAGGAACCAGGGTGTGAAACCATCAGACGTCACAGAATCAGTGAGCCAGCGCGAGCAGGATGAACGCTGGATGCGCCATGCCATGGCGTTGGCCGAGAGGGCGGAGGGGATCGGCGAGATCCCGGTCGGGGCCGTGCTGGTGCTGGGTGACGAGATCGTGGGGGAGGGGTGGAACCGCTCCATCAGCGAGCACGATGCCTGTGCCCATGCCGAAGTGATGGCGATCCGGGCCGCCGGCGTTCGGCTGCAAAACTACCGTCTGCTCGATACCACCCTCTATGTCACTCTGGAGCCCTGCTGCATGTGTGCCGGTGCCCTCATCCACAGCCGGGTCAAACGGGTGGTCTACGGCGCCCGTGATCTCAAGACCGGCGCGGCGGGCTCGGTGTTCGAGATTCTGCAGGACCCGCGTCACAACCACGGGGTTGAACTGACCGGCGGTGTGCTGGCCGATGCCTGCTCGGCCCAGTTGTCGGATTTCTTCCGGCGGCGGCGCGCCGAGAAAAAGGCCGCCAGATTGGCACTGCAACAAAGCGGCGGCCCCGCCGACTGAGAACGGCGAAGTCGGTGAGGCCGCCTTCGCGCGTTATATTTTCCTTTATGTCCTTGTAAAACAGATGGTTGGCAATGCTGTTTGCCAGCGGTTCCTGGTCTGAATTTCCCTTCAAAATAACCTCTTCCCAGAGGGCCTTGATGTAACAAAACTGTCATGCAACCGCCATATAATGCCGCCAAGCCTAGCTCACATTGAGGTTTTGCATGTCATCGGAATCGATAAACTTAGGTATGGCGGGCAGCAGAAAGCGCCGTATCAAGGATAAGTTGGCCAAGTACGGGGTCACCACGGGTGGTGCTCTGGTGCTGGTCGCCCTGTTGCTCATTTTCTTCTACCTGCTCTATGTGGTGAAACCCATCTTCAATGGCGCCACGATGGAGCCGACCGCGTCATTTACCTTGCCCGTGGCGGGCAAGACCGCCTGGCTCGGGGTGGAAGAGCAGAACGAGATTGGCTATCGCTTCAGCGACAAAGGCCAGGTCAACTTCTTCGCCGTCCAGGGAGATGGCAAGGTCAAGGTGGGCCAGGTGCTGGGTCAGGCGCAGGTGAAGGGTGACATCACCGCCGTCGCCCCGCCCGCGCCAGGCCAGAAACTCATCGCCTATGGTTTTGCCGATGGCAAGGCCCAGGTGGTGCAGCCCTATTTCAAGGTCTCCTATCCCAACGATGTGCGGGTCATCGAGCCCAGCCTGCAGTCCCCCTTCGGCGAAGAGCCGGTAGTGGTGGACCCCCAGGGCAAGGCGCTGACGCTCATGGTGTTTGAGGCCACCAAGGACAAGATGGCCACCGCCGCCGTGACCGCCGATGGTCGTGGCGTGATGGCGGTGATGAGCGGCGAGGAGAACTTCCTCTCCGGTGACATCGAGTGGAGCGCCCAGAACTACAGCATCCCGTCCCTGCCGCGTCATGTGGATCAGATGCTGCTGACCCCCAACCTGCGCATTCTGTTCGTGCGCGAAGGCAACCGCCTCTCCGTCTACGACATTCACAACCTCAATGACATCTCCCTGCGCGATGTCATGGAGATCAATGCCCCCAACGCCAACGTGACCCGGGTCGAGCTGCTCTCCGGCGCCTCCTCCCTGCTGGTGGGCAACGACAATGGCGTCATCTCCCAGTGGTTCGAAGTGGCCCGGGATGGCAAGCGCCAGTTCACCCAGATCCGTGACTTCAAGGGCGATGGTGCCGTGGCGCAGCTGACCCCGGAGCACTTTCGCAAGGGCTTCATCAGTGCCGACAAAGAGGGCACCGTCAGCTTCTTCCACGCCACCGGCGAGACCAAGCTGCTGAGCGAGAAGGTGGAGGGCGGCGCCCTGTCGGCTTTGGCCATCTCCCCCCGTCACAACGTGCTGCTGATGCAACAGGGCGATGCCTTCAAGCTGTTTGCGGTGGAGAACGAGCACCCCGAGGTGACCTGGTCGGCCCTCTGGCAACAGGTGTGGTACGAAGGCTATCCCGAGCCCCAGTACGTTTGGCAATCCACCTCCGCCAGCAACGACTTCGAAGCCAAGCTGAGCCTGGTACCGCTGGTGTTCGGTACCCTCAAGGCCTCCTTCTATGCCATGGTGTTTGCGGTGCCGCTCGGCGTCGCCGGCGCCATCTACACCGCCTACTTCATGTCGGCGGGGCTGCGCAAATACGTCAAGCCGACGGTGGAGATCATGGCGGCGCTGCCGACCGTTATCCTGGGCTTCCTGGCCGGTCTGTGGCTGGCGCCCATCATCGAGGGGGCGCTGCCCGGGGTGGTGCTGCTGTTGATCCTGCTGCCGATGGGGATGCTGCTGACCGCCTTGATCTGGAACTACCTGCCGGAGCGCGGCAAATCCTGGCTGCCGGAGGGGTGGCACGCCATCTTGCTGATCCCGGTGCTGCTGCTGATTGGCTGGGGCGCCTTCGCGGTGAGCCCGCTCATCGAGAACGCCTTCATGCACGGTGATTCGCGCATCTGGCTGACCCACGAGATGGGCATCAAGTTCGACCAGCGCAACTCGCTGGTGGTGGGTATCGCCATGGGCTTCGCGGTCATTCCGACCATCTTCTCAATCGCCGAAGACGCGGTCTTCTCGGTGCCCAAGCACCTGACCCAGGGCTCGCTGGCGCTGGGGGCGACCCCGTGGCAGACCCTGAGCCGGGTGGTGATCCTCACCGCGAGCCCGGGCATCTTCTCGGCGGTGATGATGGGCCTTGGCCGCGCCGTAGGTGAGACCATGATAGTGCTGATGGCCACCGGCAACACGCCCATCATGGACTTCTCCATGTTCCAGGGGCTGCGTACCCTGGCCGCCAACATCGCGGTGGAGATGCCGGAATCGGAAGTGGGCAGCTCGCACTATCGGGTGCTGTTCCTCGCTGCCTTCGTGCTGTTCGTGTTCACCTTCTTGTTCAATACCCTGGCCGAGTTCATCCGTCAGCGGTTGCGTGAAAAATACAGCTCTCTGTGATGGGCTGCTCTGAAAGGACCGAGGAATCGACAATGGGTAAGTGGTTTAAATCGGGGGCCCCCTGGATCTGGATGACCGGCGGCGCCGTCAGCCTGAGTCTGGTAGCGGTACTGGGTCTGCTGCTGCTGATCGGCTGGCGTGGTCTGGTCTACTTCTGGCCCCATCCCATCTATGAGTGGCAACTGGAAGACGCCCAGGGCAACAAGAGCGTGCTGATCGGCGAAATCAATGACCGCGAGCTGGTGCCGGTAGAGCGGCTGCGGGCCGCCGGCCTGCCGCTGGCAGGGGAAGAGCGCGAGCTGCTGACCCGCTATCTGGTCAAGACCGGCAACCGCGAGTTCGTCGACCTGGATTTTCGCTGGGTGCTGGAGACCGACATCAAGTCCCAGAGCCTGCCGACCGAGCTGGCCATGGTGGAGCGTGCCACCAACGGCAACTTCTACGGCTACATCGTCGGGGTGAAAGAGGATGGCAAGGCGCTGACCGAGAACCTGCATCCTGCCCTGCAGCGCGTGCTGGCGCGGGCCAACGGTCTCTCCGAGCAGGCCGACGATCTGCAAAAAGGGGACATCGGCAGCATCAACTATCAGCTGGAGCGGCTGCGCCTCAAAGAGCGCAAGGCCGAGCTGGACGACAAGCTGACCGATCGGCTTAAAGCCGAGCTGGCGAGCGAGCGTCAGGCCCTCAACGACCGTTATCAGGTGCTGGAAAAAGAGCTCTTCTCCCTGCGTGCCCAGGCGGACAGAGACAGCATCACGGTCAAGGACATGCGTGGCGAACTGGTGACCATGCCCATGTCCAAGGTGCTGGATGTGGTGTGGCCCAACGACATGAGTCTGCCGGCCAAGGTGGGCTACTGGTTCCACCAGATCGGCAAGTTCGTCTCCGACGATCCGCGCGAGGCCAACACCGAGGGCGGGGTGTTCCCGGCCATCTTCGGTACCGTGTTCATGGTGTTCCTGATGGCGATCATCGTGACCCCGCTCGGCGTGGTGGCGGCGGTCTACCTGCACGAATACGCGGGCAAGAACAGCCTGACCAAGATCATCCGCATCGCGGTGATCAACCTGGCGGGTGTGCCCTCCATCGTGTACGGCGTGTTCGGTCTGGGCTTCTTCGTCTACACCCTCGGTGGTTCGCTGGACCAGCTGTTCTACCCCGAAGCGCTGCCGAGCCCGACCTTTGGCTCCCCTGGCGTCATCTGGTCGGCGCTGACTCTGGCCATCCTGACCCTGCCGGTGGTGATCGTCTCCACCGAAGAGGGGCTGGCCCGGATCCCGAGCACCATCCGCCAGGGCTCGCTGGCACTGGGAGCCACCCAGGCCGAGACCCTGTGGCGCATCGTGCTGCCGATGGCGAGCCCGGCCATCATGACCGGTCTCATCCTGGCCATCGCCCGCGCGGCCGGTGAAGTGGCGCCGCTGATGCTGGTGGGGGTGGTGAAACTGGCGCCGACCCTGCCGATGGACGGCAACTTCCCGTACCTGCACGTGGAGCGCAAGTTCATGCACCTGGGCTTCCACATCTATGACGTCGGCTTCCAGAGCCCCAACGTCGAGGCGGCGCGCCCGCTGGTGTACGCCACCTCCTTCCTGCTGGTGACGGTGATCGTCGGCCTCAACCTGACGGCCATCGGTATCCGCAACCACTTACGCGAGAAATTCCGGTCGCTGGAACATTGATAGACCAGCACCACAGAGACGGGCAGGGAACGGGGTTCCCTGCCAGCCAAGCGTTCCGGCCGCGGGCAATGAGAGTGCCCGCCGCCACCGACAGATTTTGAGGTAACAGATGATCAACGTAACGACCGCATCCAGCCAGCACACCGCGACCGACCTGCTCAACCTGAGCCCGGAGCAGACCGCGCTGGAAGTGAAGGATCTCAACCTGTACTACGGCAACAAGCAGGCGCTGTTCAACGTCAACATGAAGATCCCCAAGGGCCAGGTCACCGCCTTCATCGGCCCCTCTGGCTGCGGCAAGTCCACTCTGCTGCGCTGCATCAACCGGATGAACGACCTGGTGGAGATCTGCCGCATCGAGGGCGAAATCCAGCTGCACGGCCACAACATCTACGACAAGAGCGTGGATGTCTCCGCCCTGCGTCGTCAGGTGGGCATGGTGTTCCAGCGTCCCAACCCCTTCCCCAAGTCCATCTACGAGAACGTGGTCTATGGCCTGCGCCTGCAGGGCATCAACGATCGCCGCACCCTGGACGAGGCGGCCGAGCGCTCTCTGCGCGGCGCGGCCCTGTGGGACGAGGTGAAGGATCGGCTGCACGACAACGCCTTCGGCCTCTCCGGTGGTCAGCAGCAGCGACTGGTGATTGCCCGTGCCATCGCCATCGAGCCGGAAGTGCTGCTGCTCGATGAACCGACCTCGGCGCTCGACCCCATCTCCACCCTCACCATCGAGGAGCTGATCAACGAGCTCAAGAGCCAGTTCACCGTGGTGATCGTGACCCACAACATGCAGCAGGCGGCGCGTGTCTCGGATCAGACCGCCTTCATGTACATGGGCGAGCTCATCGAGTACTCGGACACCAACACCATCTTTACCACCCCGGCCAAGAAGAAGACCGAAGACTACATCACCGGTCGTTACGGCTAAGTGCTGGCGATGGAGATGAGCAAGATGAGCATCAACAAACAGATTACCGGTCAGTTCAACGACTAAGGCATACTCGGAGCATCAAGGATTATTTGTATGGACAATATGAACCTCAACAAACACATCTCCGGTCAGTTCAATGCCGAGCTCGAGAGCGTGCGCAACCAGGTGCTGGTGATGGGCGGGCTGGTAGAGCAGCAGCTGACCGACGCCATCGCGGCGATCCACGATCAGGATCTGGACGCGGCGCGCAAGATCGTGGCCAACGACCACAAGGTCAACGCCATGGAAGTGGCGATCGACGAGGAGTGCACCCGCATCATCGCCAAGCGCCAGCCCACCGCCTCCGACCTGCGGCTGGTGATGGCCATCATCAAGACCATCACCGATCTTGAGCGCATCGGCGATGTGGCGGACAAGATCGCCCGCATGCTGACCGACAACGCCAACAAGCCGCAGCCGCCGCTGGTGTCGCTGGAGAACATGGGCCGCCGCACCATCAAGATGCTGCACGACGTGCTGGACGCTTTCGCCCGCATGGATCTGGACGCGGCGCTGGCGGTCTACAAGGAAGATGACAAGGTGGACCGCGAATACGAGTCCATCATCCGCGAGCTGATGACCTACATGATGGAAGATCCGCGTACCATACCGCAGGTGCTCAACGTGCTGTGGGCGGCGCGGGCCATCGAACGGGTAGGGGATCGCTGCCAGCATATCTGCGAGTACATCGTCTACTACGTCAAGGGCAAGGACGTGCGCCACACCAAGGCGGACGATCTGGGCACCCTGCTGGGGAAAGGGTGAGTCTGAGATGAATAAAAAGGCGCTTTGAGCGCCTTTTTTGTTGCCTTTTCAGTCAGTGCAAGATATCGCCACCCGCTTGGCGCTTTTCTGCTAGAATATGCCCCCTGTGTGAGTCCCGGATTGACTCACGGTCCGGTCCCCCGGACCCAGTTTGCCGTCTTGTGCTAAGGCGGCTGTTGCAATAGGTTAATCATGAGTTTTGCCGATAGTTTATTTTTCCTGATGCTGCTGGTCGCCGGCAGCGTGTTCTTCTCTCTCTCCGAGATCTCCCTCGCTGCCTCCCGCAAGATCAAGTTGCAGGTGATGGCCGATGAGGGCAACCGCCATGCCGAAAAGGTACTGGCACTGCAGGCCCAGCCGGGCAACTTCTTTACCGTGGTGCAGATCGGGCTCAACACCGTCGCCATCCTGGGCGGTATCCTGGGCGAGTCTGCCCTGAACCCGGCCATCAAGGAGTTCATCTCCGAGTTCTATCAGGGGCCCTGGCTTGGCGAGATCAGCTCGGCAGCCTCCTTCGTGTTCGTCACCGGCATGTTCATCCTGATCGCCGATCTGATGCCCAAGCGCCTCGCCATGACCATGCCGGAGCGGATCGCCGTGGTGGTGGTGCGCCCCATGCTGCTGTGCGTCACCCTGCTGATGCCGCTGGTATGGCTGTTCAACGGCATGGCCAACGGCCTGTTCCGCCTGCTGCGCATCTCCATGGTGCGCAACGACGAGATCACCTCCGACGACATCTATGCGGTGATGGATGCAGGCGCCGAAGCGGGTGTCATCCAGCGTGAGGAGCACCAGCTCATCGAGAACGTGTTCGAGCTGCAGTCCCTCGGTGTCACCTCCGCCATGACCGCGCGTGAGAGCCTCATCTACTTCACCCTGCAAGAGGGCGAGGAGAGCATCAAGGCCAAGATTGCCGAACACCCCCACAACAAGTTCCTGGTGTGTGACCACAACCTCGACAGCATCAAAGGCTTCGTCGACTCCAAGGAGCTGCTGATCCGGGTCATCAGCGGCCAGAGCATCGATCTCAACAGCGGCTCGCTGGTGCAGAACGTCATCATCATCCCCGACACCCTCAACCTCTACGAGGCGATGGAGTACTTCAAGAACCATCGTGGCGATTTTGCCGTGGTGATGAACGAGTACGCCCTGGTGGTGGGGATCGTCACCATGAACGATCTGATGAGCACCGTCATGGGCGAGTGGGCCACCCACGTGGTGGAAGAGCAGATCGTGCAGCGCGACGAGAACTCCTGGCTGGTGGACGGGGTGACCCCCATCTCCGACGTGATGCGCGCCTTCGACATCGAGGAGTTCCCGGAAAACCAGAATTATGAAACCATCGCCGGCTTCATCATGTACATGCTGCGCAAGATCCCCAAGCGAACCGATTCGGTCAAATACGCCGGTTACAAGTTCGAAGTGGTGGACATCGACAGCTACAAGATTGACCAGCTGCTGGTCACCCGGGTCGAGCCCACGCCGGCCGAGAAACCCGCTCAGGAATCGTAAAAGGAGCTAGTTAGCAATCATGAAGATGCAGTCTCATTCCCGTGCGCTGGCCTGTGTGGCGCTCGCCCTGGCACTCGGTGCCTGCAGCCAGAGCGCTCCGCGCAAGGCCACCACAGTCGCCAAACCGGCAGCCCCCAAGGCGGCCGTGGTGGTGCCGCAGCAGGACCCGGATGCGGTGGTGCAAAGCGCCGTTGCGGAGCCGAGTCCGGTGTTCGACGAGGAGTATCACGGCCCGGATCAAGGTTCGCTCGAGTCGGTGACCGCCCTGTTTGCCCGTGGCTACATCGAATCGGCCATGCGCGAGACCATGCTGGCGGCGGTGCACAGCGACTACCCGCTGCTCGGCATGCGGGACGTGCGCCTGACCGATCCGGTGGCCAAGTTCCTCACCTCCGCCCAGGCACGCACCACGGCTCACGACTACCTCTATGCCGGGGTGCAGCGCCGGTTGGGCCGCCCGCTCAGCCCCGCCCAGTGGGAGCAGATCTGGCAGGGGTATCCCCAGCAGGGTCGGGTGTCCGACTGGGTCAAGCAGACCAAGCGGGTACTGGCCGGACGTTGAGCCGCCAGTGCACCTGTCGCCACAAGAGGCCACCTTCGGGTGGCCTTTTGCTTTCTCTCTTTACCGCTTCCCCTCTGCGGCTTGTGGATTTGTGGTGATGCCGGTTGCCGTCGGCCCGGCTTTGCTTTATCTTACTTTAGCCATCTAAATGTCTATATGTTTTTATGGCTGATTTTATCCCGGGTGATGAAGGCGACGGGCTGCCGCACGACCGGGGCAGGCGCAATGGATAATGCGCACAGACCCGCACAACAAAACAACAAACAAGAGACGAGACAGATGGATACGCAGGCATTGTGGATACTGGATGGTGGCATGGGACGCGAACTGGCACGGCGGGGTGCGCCGTTTCGCCAGCCGGAGTGGTCGGCGCTGGCCCTGATGGAGGCCCCCGAGACGGTGCGCGAGGTGCATCAGGCCTATGTGGCGAGCGGGGCCCGCGTCATCACCACCAACAGCTATGCGCTGGTGCCGTTTCATATCGGTGACGCGCGCTTTGCGGCAGAGGGGGAGGTGCTGGCGGCCCTGGCCGGTCAGCTGGCCCGCGAGGTGGCCGACGAGCTGCCGGGTCGCGTGCAGGTGGCCGGCTCCTTGCCGCCGCTGTTTGGTTCCTACCGCGCCGACCTGTTCGACGCAGGCCGGGTGAGCGAGCTGGCGACCCCGCTTATTCGGGCGCTCTCCCCCCACGTGGATCTCTGGCTGGCGGAGACCATGAGCCTCATCGCCGAGCCGCTGGCCATCCGGGCCCTGCTGCCCGAGGACGGCAAGCCGTTCTGGGTCTCCTTCACTCTGGAAGACGAGGCGCCGGGCAGCGAGCCGACCCTGCGCTCCGGCGAGCGAGTGGCCGATGCGGTCTGCGCGCTGGCATCGGCCGGGGTGGACGCCATCCTGTTCAACTGCTGTCAGCCCGAGGTGATCGAAGGGGCGCTCAAGGTGGCCGGTGCCGCTTTGCAAGAACAGGGTCGCAGCGATATTCGGCTCGGCGCCTATGCCAACGCCTTCCCGCCCCAGCCCAAGGAGGCCACCGCCAACGACGGGCTGGACGAGATCCGCACCGATCTGGGACCGCTGGATTACCTCGGCTGGGCCGAGCGCTGGCGCGCTGCCGGGGCAAACCTTATCGGCGGTTGCTGCGGCATCGGGCCGGAACACATCCAGGCACTGAGCAGTCGGCTGCGCTAAGGAGAGCCCATGAAAGAGAACAAGATCGGGCTCTGGTCCCTCACCGCGCTGGTGTTCAGCTCCATGGTGGGGGCGGGGATCTTCAGCCTGCCCCAGAACATGGCCGAGGTGGCTGGCGCCCGCGCCGTGCTGATCGGCTGGGGCGTCACCGGGGTGGGCATCCTGGCGCTCGCCATGAGTTTTCTGTATCTGTCGCGGTTAAGGCCGGATCTTGACGGTGGCATCTACAGCTATGCCCGCGCCGGTTTCGGCGATCTGGTGGGTTTTTTCTCCGCCTGGGGCTATTGGCTTTGTGCCACCATCGGCGTAGTGGGCTATCTGGTGATCGCCTTCGCGGCGCTGGGCAGCTTCGTCGACACCACGGGACAGGTCTGGTTTGGCGAGGGCAACACCCTGGCGGCTTTTGTCGGCGAGTCCTGCATCCTCTGGGCGGTGCACCTGCTGGTGGCGCGCGGCGTGCAGCAGGCGGCCCTGTTCAATCTGGTGGCGACCCTGGCCAAGAGCCTGCCGCTGCTGCTGTTCATCTTGTTCGCCTGCTACTGGTTCGACCCGGTCACCTTCGCGGCGGATCAGCAGGGCAGCACCCTGGCGGTACCGGTCTCCGAGCAGGTGCGCAACACCATGCTGATCACACTCTGGGTCTTCACCGGCATCGAAGGGGCAGCGGTGCTGTCGGCCCGGGCGAGAAACAAGCGGGATGTGGGCACGGCCACCGTACTCGGGGTAGTGCTGGCGCTGCTGCTCTATGTGCTCATCTCGGTGCTGGCGCTCGGGATCCTGAGCCGCCCGGAGCTTGCGGCCCTGCCCAACCCCTCCATGGCGGGGCTGATGGCCCAGATGACAGGCTCCTGGGGCAAGCTGCTCATCAGCGCCGGCCTTATCGTCTCGGTGCTCGCCTCCTATGTGAGCTGGACCCTGTTCTCGGCCGAGGTGCCGTTCAGCGCGGCGCGCCACGGCGCCTTCCCGGCAATCTTCCGGCGCCAGAACCGCAACGGCACCCCCATCGCATCGCTGTGGCTCACCAGCCTGACGGTGCAGGGCTGTCTGCTGCTGGTGTGGCTGCTCGGCAAGGGTTACACCAACCTGCTGCTCATCTCCACCTCGATGATCTTGGTGCCCTACCTGTTGATCGGTCTGTTCCTGCTCAAGCTCTCCTTGCGTGGGGAGGGCAATGGCCTGATGCGGGCGGTAGCGCTGGTGTCGAGTGGTTACGGCCTCTGGCTGCTCTACGCCGCCGGGGTGGAGTACCTGCTGCTCTCCTTGCTGCTCTACGGGCCGGGTCTGCTGCTGTTTCTCTACAGCCGCCGCCAGCTGGGGGCCGAGCTGCGACTCAGCGGGCGCGAACGGCTGCTGGCCGGGGTGACGTTGCTGAGCCTGATCCCCGCCATCTGGTCTTTTGCCCACGTCTGACCGGGTTGTGACCGGCAATGCAAGAGAGCGCCCAAGGGGCGCTCTCTTTTTGTCTGCGACGCGCACTTTTTAGCGGCGGCAAGGGCTTAGCGGCTGGCAGGACCGGCCGGCTTGCCAAACAGCACCGCAAGTTTTTGCCGCCAGGGGAGGCCGCGGGCCTCTTGCAGCATGTCGCGCCACTCATGGAAGGTGAGGGTGAGCGGGTTGAAGCTGTGGATGGGCTTGGTGATGCCGAAGCGACACGGCTCGGCGGGGTCCTCTTCCACGAAGGTGCCAAACAGCCTGTCCCAGATAATGAGCACGCCGGCGAAGTTGCGATCTATGTATTTGGCGTTGCTGGCGTGGTGCACCCTGTGGTGGGAGGGGGTGTTGAAAACCCACTCCAGCCTGCCGAGCTTGCCCACCACCTGGGTGTGGACGAAGAACTGAAAACCCAGGCTCAAGAGCACGGTGGTCACCACTGCCTCGGGCGGGAAGCCGATGAGGATCATCGGGATCCAGAACAGCCACATGCCGGAGACCGGGTACATCAGGCTCTGGCGAAAGGCGGTGGAGAGGTTGAGCCGTTCCGAGCTGTGGTGCACCACGTGGGAGGCCCACAACCAGCGCACGTGGTGACTGGCGAAGTGGAACAGCCAGTAGCAGAGATCCTGCAACAAAAAGAGCAGCAACAGGCTCCAGAGGTTGAGATCGATATCCAGCAGCCGCCAGCCCCAGAGGGCGTCGTAGAGGTAGGCGATGGCGATGGCCGTCAGCGCATCGCCTCCCTGATGCATCAGCGCCAGGGTGGCGTTGGCGAAGAGATCCTTCCACTGGTAGCCGGCGGTGGGATAGGCGGCGCCATGTTTGCGCAGATAGAGCATTTCCCAGCCGATGAAGGCCAGAAAGAGCGGCGAGAGGTAGAGCAGGATCAGTTGCACATCCATGTCGGGTATCCAGTCAGAGCAATTGCTCTCCAGCATAAAGGATGAATTTAATCTTTCATTAACAATTTTCGCCCGATGGCCGTCGCCATCTGACGCTGGCGGCAGGAGTCTGCAAGTGCATGGCCATGAAAGGGCGTGATGGTCCTCTGAGCCATGGCGCAGTGACTATGCTTGATGAGGTTTTCTACCTCTGGAGTGGCAGATGATGCGGCTGTGGTGTTGTTTGTTGATGGGGGTCTGCCTACTGGCGCAGGCCAAGACCCGGGTCGAGATCCTGGCCGATGCCAACTATCCGCCCTACTCCTGGCAGGAGGGGGAGGAGGTGAAGGGGATCTATGCCGACATAGTGCGCAGCGTGACGGCCTCCATGGATGAGTACGAGGTGGTGCTCAAGGCCATGCCCTGGCGACGGGGTCTCAGCATGGTGGAACAGGGCAGTGCCTTCGCCATCTTTCCACCCTACTACCAACCCGACAGCCGTCCCTGGATGTGGCCCTACTCCCAACCCTTGCTCGACGAGGAGTTGGTGGTGATGTGCGGCGCCGGGGTGGCGGTCAATACCCCGCAGGCGCAGTTCCCGGTCGACTACTACGGGCTGCGCTTTGGCATGAATGCCGGTTTCACCATCGGCGGTGCCCCCTTCTGGCAGGCCGTCCAGCAGCAGAAGATCGGGTTGGAGGAGGTGAAGAGCAACCGGGAGAACTTGCTCAAGATAGTGCGCGGCCGGGTGGACTGTACCGTCAACGACCGCCTCTCCCTGCTGTATGAGTTGCTCAACATGATCAAGGGCAACCAGCTGGCGGTGGCCGACATGTCCCAGCTCAAGCAGGGGCCAGTGCTCAGCAAGGAGCAGGGATTCCTCGGCTACAGCCGCAAGGGGGAGTTCGACTTCAAGCAGGACTTTGCCGAGCAGTTCGACAAGCGGCTCTACGAGCTCAAGAAGCGGGACGGGATCCGAACCATAGTGGAGCGTTATCTGGGAAAGTCCCCGCGCTGAACTGATAAGGGAGCCAGTCAGATTCAGCCGGTAAACACAGGGTTTCTGCCACAGCAGAGGGACTGAGGGTCCCTCTGCTGTTTTTGGTGGGGCACCGGTCACGGCAGCGGGCAAGGCTGCACCACAGGGGTCGCCGGCACAGATCCGGGTGACCATCACAGACCTTGCACGCATCACCACCATCTGGCGACTGGTCTGTTTGATAAATCAATGTAACCTGTTGTTTTTATATGATTAGCGAGGTTGTTATGCAGTGGGTGAAAAGAGGGGTTGTCATCGCCCTGGTGTGGAGTGGCAGTGTGTGGGCCTGATCCCGCTCAGGAACTGGTCAACCTGCTCAACAGCGAGCAGCAGGCGGAGCAGCTGCAGGCCCAGATGCAGGCACAGATGATCCCGCTGATCATCCGGGGCGCCGGTGAACATGCACAGGAGTTGGCCCAGCACCGCGATGTACTGGAGGCCTGGGTGAGCCGTTACCTCTCCTGGGGGGCCATGAGTACCGAAGTGGCCGCTATCTACCGCAAGCATTTCACCGAGGCTGAGCTCAAGCAACTGATCGCCTTTTATCAGAGCCCGGTCGGGAAGAAATCCCTGGATACCATGCCGGCCATCTTTCAGGAGAGCTCGCTGGTGGGCCAATCTCTGGCCGAGCGCAACATGCCGGCACTGCAAGCCATGCTGGATGAAGCAAAACGCAACGCGACAAAATAGATATGGTCGGCAGGGCATCAACGAAAAGAGGGAGCCATGGGCTCCCTCTTCTGCTTTTTATCGCCGGCGCTATTACAGCACCTGGCTCAGGAACTGGCGCAGGCGCGGGGAGGGTGGATTGTCAAAAAAGTCCGTCGGCTTCTCGTCTACCAGCAGTTCGCCGCTCTCCATAAAGAGCACCCGATCTGCCACCTCACGGGCAAAGCCCATCTCGTGGGTGACCACCACCATGGTCATCCCTTCGCGGGCCAGTCCCTTCATCACGTCCAGCACCTCGCCCACCATCTCGGGGTCGAGCGCGCTGGTGGGCTCATCAAACAGCATGATGCGCGGCTGCATGGCGAGTGCCCGGGCAATGGCCACCCGCTGTTGCTGACCGCCGGAGAGCTGGGAGGGATAGCTCTCGGCCTTGGCCGACAGACCAACTTTGAGCAGCAGAGCCTTGGCTCTGTCTTCGGCATCGCGACGCGACAGCCCGCGCACCTTCTGCGGGGCGAGGCAGATGTTGTCCAGCACGTTCAGGTGGGGGAAGAGGTTGAAAGACTGGAACACCATGCCCACCTCTTCCCGCAATTTGTTGACGTCCCCCGGCTCGGTCAGGCTGATGCCATCCACCACGATATTGCCGTCGTTGATGGTCTCCAGCTGGTTGAGGGTGCGCAGGAAGGTGGACTTGCCAGAGCCGCTGGGGCCGACGATCACCACCACTTCCCCCTCGGCGACCTGGGTACTGACGTTCTTGAGGGCGTGCACCTCGGTGCCGTAGAACTTTTCTACACCGCTGGCTTTGATAATGGGATCAGTTGCTGCGCGCATATTTCACCTCCAGACGACGCACCAGGAAGGAGAGAGTGCCAGTCAGCACCAGATAGAGCAGGGCCACAGTGAACCACACCTCGAACGGACTGAAGGTGGAGCTCACCACCTCGCGCCCCGCCTTGGTCAGATCGGTGATGGAGATGACAGAGACCAGCGAGGAGTCCTTGATAAGGTTGATGAACTGGCCGGCCAGCGGTGGCAGCACTCGCTTGAAGGCCTGCGGCAGGATGACGTAGCGCATGGTCTGGGCCGAGGTCATGCCGAGGCTTCTGCCCGCTTCCATCTGCCCCTTGTGGATGGAGCTGATGCCGGCACGGACGATTTCCGCCACGTAGGCGCCGGTAAAGACCACCAGTGCCGCCACCCCGGCGGTGAACCGGTCGAGGTTCAGCACGGTGCCGATGAAGAAGTAGACGATGAAGATCTGCACCAGCAGCGGGGTGCCACGGATGAGCTCCACGTAGGTAACCGCCAGGTTGCGCAGGGCGGGGTTGGGGGAGAGTCGGGCCAGCCCGGCCAGGGTGCCGAGCAGGATGGCGAAGATGCCCGCCACCAGCGAGAGTTTGACCGTGACCCAGACGCCCCAGGCGATGGGGCCGGCAGTCCAGCTCAGCTGGGTGTCGAGGGTGTCGCCGCGAAAGACGGTGTCCCCTTCCGCTACCTGGCCGCCGCTGATGGCGATGGCTTGGCGCTGGTTGGGATCGAGATCGTTTTGCAAAAACAGTTTGCCCTTGTCGGCCTCTGTGGTGCCGGCGACCACGGTACCGTCAAATTCGGCGTAATTTTTCTGTTCTGCCTGATAGGCGATGTACTGGGGGATCCGCTCCCAGCGCCAGGTGTAATCCACCGATTGCACGGCCTTGTAGATGCCAAAGATGGCGGCCAGCACGATCAGCAGGAAGATCCCGTGCCAGAGCAGTTGATTGGGTTGTTTTTCCATCTGTCTTGTTGGGTTGTGCACTGTCGCAACCTCGTTGTAGTTATTGTGTGGGGATCTGCGTGAAGGGGCGGCGGGCCGCCCCTTGCGAGGTTACTTGAGCTGGTTCAGCCAGGCGGTGGACTCGAACCACTTCTGGTAGAGGCGGTCGTAGCTGCCGTCGCCCTTGATTTGGCGCAGGTAGTTGTTGAACCAGTTGAGGGTGTCCTGGTCGCCCTTGCGGATGGCCCAGGCCAGCGGTTCGAAGGTGAACGGCTTGTCGAGGTGCACCACGGCGCCCTTGTTCTGGGTGGCGAAGATGGCGTTGTAGGGCAGGTCGTAGACGAAGGCATCGACCTTGCCGTTGATCACTTCCAGCTTGGCGTCATCCTGGGTTTCAAACTGCAGCAGGGTGGCTTTCGGGATCAGACGCTTGACTGCCTGCTCGCCGGTGGTGCCGAGCTTGACCGCGATCTTGTACTTGGGATCGTTGAGGTCGGTGAAGGATTTGATCTCGCCAGCCTTGTCCTTGCGCAGGACGATGGTCTGCCCGACCACGATATAGGGGTCGGCAAAGTTGACGCGCAGGTTGCGCTGAGGGGTGACGGTCATGCCGCCCATGATGACGTCGAACTTGTCGGTCAAAAGGGCCGGAATGATGCCATCCCAGGCGGTGTTGACGAACTCGACCTTCACGCCCATCTCCTTGGCGACCATCTTGGCCAGATCCACGTCAAAGCCGATGTATTGGCCCTGCTTGTTGGTCATTTCGAAGGGTTGATAGCCGGCGTCGAAACCGACCCGCAGCACGCCGCGCTCCAGCACGGCATCCAGGGTGGAAGTGGGCGCCGCATTGGCCAGCCCGCACAGCAGCAGGGTAGAAAGAATGAGTTTTTTGATCATAAGTGACGTCTCTGTCAAAAGTGTGTTCGGCCTTGAACCTGATCCCGTGCGACTCCGTGGCACAAGAGACTGCTGCATCCGGCAACAGGGCAAGACAGGATTATTGTCTTGATTGAGGCAAAAGCCCCATATGAGATTCTATTTGCCGCTCGTTGAGTGAAAAATGTACCAAATTCCGATTGTGCCAGATGACTCAATAGGTTAGTGGCGCTTTTTCCCCGTGGCGACACTCATAAAATCACACGAAAACAACATATCTATCTAATGAGGCGGGTTCAAGCCAAAAATGTATTCAGCACATTTTGTTACAGGCCAGCCCGCCATCAGCAGTGTCAATTGTTGCTCACCCGGCCGCCAAGTGCCAAAAAACAGATTCGAATGAATTTAGTACGTGCGATTGCCGCCCACCAAATGGTTTTTAATTGAGGATTTAGTCAGACGCCGCTGGGTCTTGTTTTGCGCTTCCAATATACTCAGTTACCTTCGTTTAGTGGCACTGGTATGGACGCCTCAATACTGCTCAAGCTGGATGTATTCACCCTGATGATCATGGCGCTGGGTGGCTACAGCCTCGGCTTCATCACCCTCTCCATCATCTGGTCGACCCACAGGGAGATCCCCGGACTCGGATACTGGTGGTGGTCCAGTCTGTTCGCACTGGCAGCCCAGAGCCTCTTTACCCTGCAGGCCTTCATGCCGAGTCTGGCGGGGATCTGGCTGGCCAATCTGCTTATCACCGTCTGCATCGCCCTGATGCCGCTGGCACTGCAGCGTTTCTTCGGCCAGCCCCTCAGCTGGTCTGCCAGCGGCTGGTTCATGCTGAGCTATGTGCTGATCCTGAGCTGGAGCATTGCCTTCAACGATCAGATGGCTCCCCGGGTGCTGCTGGCCTGCCTGAGCTACATGGTGCTGGGGGCGGTGATCGTCTTTCTCATCTGGCGGCACGGCTATCCCGCCTACCTGCCCGCCGTACTGGTGTTCACCGTGGTCAACATCCTGCTCTACGGCTTCAACCTGCTGCGCATGGCATTTCTGCTGCAGGGGGACGCCAGAGTCTTGATGGATCAGAGCGGTGTCAACGTGCTGCCCTTCCTCTCCATGCTGATGGGCAGCTACCTCTCCACCTTCGGGGTGCTGCTGCTCTGCACCCAGTACCGGGCACTGGCCCTGCGCCAGCAGGCGAGCCACGATCCGCTCACCGGCCTGCTCAACCGGCGCGGCTTCATGGAGCTGATGGCCCGGCGCCGGATGACCGAGTTCGGTGCCCTGGCGGTGCTGGATCTCGATGACTTCAAGCAGATCAACGATCGCCATGGTCATGAGATGGGGGATAGAGTGCTGGCAGCGGTGGGGGCCTATCTCGGCGCTCAGCAAGAGCTGGTGGCCAGTCGCTTTGGCGGCGAGGAGTTCGTGTTGCTGCTGCCCAAGGAGGATGAAACGGCGCAGCAGCAGCGCTGCGAGCAGATCATCCGCTCTCTGGCGGCGCAGGACATGCAAGGGATCGGCATCACCGTCAGCATGGGGCTGGTGCGCTGCCAGCACAGCTGGCACTTCGACACCCTGTTCAGCCAGGCGGATCGCGCCCTCTATCAGGCCAAGCGGGAGGGCAAGAACCGGGTCTGCCGGCTGGCGCAAGCCTAGCCGGTCAACCTGCGTCGCGGGGGCGCGGTGCCTGCGCCTTGAGGAAGGGGAGCAGCAGCAGGGCGGAGACGCCGGCGGCCACCGAGATCACCACGAAGAAGCCCTGCCAGTGCCAGATCTCCAGCACCCTCGCCAGCGGATAGCCAGAGAGCGCCGCCCCCATGTAGGCAAACAGGCCGACGAAGCCGGTGGCGGCCCCCGCCGAATTCTTGTGGGAGCACTCGGCCGCCGCCATGCCGATCAGCATCTGGGGGCCGAACACGAAGAAGCCGATGGTGAAGAAACAGGCCGCCTGCATCACGTAGCTGAAGAAGGGCATCAGCCAGAGCGATCCCACCGCCAGCAATATTCCCACCGCGAAGATGAGGTTCATCGGCCCGCGGTTGCCGTTGAACAGCTTGTCCGATCCCCAGCCCGCCACCAGGGCACCGATAAAGCCCCCCACCTCGAACATGGAGATGGCCGAGTTGGCGCTCATCAGATTGAAGCCTCGCTGCTCGGTCATGTAGAGATTGCCCCAGTCGTTGATGGCGGTGCGCACCACGTAGACCAGCACGTAGCAGCAGGCCAGCAGCCAGATATAGGGGTTGCCGAGCACGTATTTGCGCAGGATCTGGCGAGGGGAGAGGCCGGCATCCTGGGTCTGCTGGGCCAGCTCCATGGCATCGTTTCGCCACTCGCCCACCGTGGGCAGTCCCATGGCGCTCGGGGTATCGCGCAGCCGCCAGCAGAGGAACAACCCCGCAAGGATGGCGATAAGGCCGGGCACTATCATGCCGTAACGCCAGCCGTGCTGCAGGGCCAGGGTGCTGACGATGAGGGGAATGAGCGCGCCGCCCACGTTGTGGGCCGTGTTCCAGGCTGACCACCAGAAGCCGCGCTCGCTGCGCGAGTACCAGCTGGTGAGCAGCTTGGAGCAGGGAGGCCAGCCCCAGCCCTGGAAGAAGGCGTTGGCCACCCAGAGGGCGGCGAACAGCCACAGCGACGACGAGAGCCCGAACAGTATGTTGATGACCCCGGTCGCCATCAGCCCGAGTCCCATGAAGTAGCGCGGGTTGGCGCGGTCGCTGATGATGCCGGAGAAGAACTTGGAGCAGCCGTAGGTGATGTAGAACAGGGTCCACAGCATGCCGATGTCGGCCTTGTTCAGCATGCCGCTGGCCAGCATGTCCGGCATGGCGAAGTTGAAGCTCTTGCGGGTGAAGTAGAACACCGCGTAGCCCAGATACATGGTCAGCAGGATGTGCAGCCGCCAGTGGCGATAACAGGCGTCGATCTCGGCCTGATCGCGGATGAGGGGCTGGGGCGGTGCGCTTCTCATGAAGCTGAGCATCAGGCAGTTCTCCCCTGCGGCTGGGTGTTACTCATGACTCTCCTCCCGTTTGCGGCCGGGCAGGGTCACGGTCAGCTGGGTGCCGTGCACGCAGGAGAGCTGCAATGCGCCTCCCAGCGCCTGCACCCGCTCGCGGATGCCGAGCAGGCCGTAGCCCTGGGGCGTGCGGTGTTCCGGCAGGCCGCAGCCGTCGTCTTCCAGCAGCAGAGTCAGTCGCTCGCCCTGGCGGTGGGCCCGGATGGTGACCGAGCTGGCATTGGCGTGTTTCACCACGTTGTTGAGCCCCTCCTGACAGACCCGAAACAGGGTGACCCGCTGGGCATCGGAGAGGCCGGCGTCCGCCAGCTGCCACTCGAGCCGGGTGACGATGCCGCGGCGCTCCAGCTCCAGCTCCCGCAGCAGGCCGCGTACCGCCTGCTCCAGGCTCATGTCGTCGAGCTGGCGGGGGCGCAGCCGGCCGAGCAGGCCGCGCACCGCATCGTAGATGCCCAGCGACAGCGTCTCGATGAGGGCGCTGCTCTGGCCGACCCCGGCATTGTCGGGGGCGAGGCGGCGCACGATGCCGGCCTGGGTGCGGATGGCGGTGATGGTCTGGCCGATGTCGTCGTGCAGCTCGCGCGCCACCTCCTTGCGGATGCTCTCTTCGGTTTCCAGCAGCCGCTCGGTGAGCTGGCGATTGTGGGCGAGCTGGCGGGTCAGCGCCTGGTTGAGCTCGCGCTGGCGCTGGATACCGGCGCCGAGCAGCAGGCCGGTGAGGCTCTGGGCCAGCAGGGAGAGCAGCAAATCGAGCGGATGATCGTGCCAGGCCTGGCCGGCCATCAGCGCTACCGTGTTCATCAGGGTGGCGAGCAGGGCCCCCTGCCAGCCGTAGCGCCAGGCCATGGCCATGATGGGGATGGCCAGGCAAAACGGGGTGAAGCGCACCAGCGAGTCCGGCAGGCCAAGCTGCAGCCAGAGGCTCAGCACGAACAGCAGCAGATACCAGACCAGATGGCGAAAACGCCAGTCCACCGGTTGATCCACCAGAGTCGGCCCGAGCGGCACCCAGGTGGCGCGGGTGAGGTAGTGCCAGATCAGCATGCAGGTGGAGGTCAGCGTCAGCCCGCCGGTGAGGGTGAGCAGCAGCGCGGTGAGGCCATCCTCGCCGGCCAGATGCCAGAGCAGGGATTGCAGCCCCGCCGCCACCGTGACGGTGGCCAGCAGTACCAGCAGCTGTTGCCAGTCGTTGCGCACCGGTTGGCGGCGGGCGATGAGCAGCGGCAGCAGGGTGAGCAGGCTGCCGGCCTGAATGAGCGGCCACAGCGGCAGCCCCACCTCCTGGTTGAGCCAGTAGAGCAGCAGGGATTCGCACAGCAGCAGCGGCGGCCAGTAGGAGATCGGGCTTTGCAGCAGCAGCCCCAGACGCAGGCCGAAGGGGAACAGCAGGGCCGCCAGCATGGGCGATCCCGCCAGGTGCAGGCCGATGCTCCACAGGCAGAACCAGCCGGCGGCAAAGATGAAGCAGGCCGCCAGCGAGATGGCGACATAGCTGGCAAGACGGGGGATCACCAGCTGTCCAGCATGCGGTGGGCCAGCTCCACGTTGTTGCTGACCTTGAGTTTATCCATCAGGTTGGCGCGGTGCACGTGCACCGTCTTGGGGGAGAGACCAAGCTGCTCGGCGATGGCCTTCACCTCGAGGCCCCGCGCCAGCAGCTGCGCTACTTCCCGCTCCCGGTTGGTGAGCGGATCCTGGCTGTTGCAGGCCAGCTTGTGGGCGATGTCCGGGGTGAGGTAGCAGCCGCCATGGGCGGCGGTGCGCACCGCGGCGATCAGCTCGTCCGGGCTGCAGCGCTTGGAGAGGAACCCCTTGGCGCCGGCCTGCAGCGCCTGTTCGATCAACGCCGGGCTGTCGTGCACCGACAGCATCACCACGGCGAGGCCGGAAGGGAGGCGCTTGAGCAGATCCAGCCCGGACTGGTCCGGCATGGAGATGTCACACACGCACAGTTGCACGCCGCTGCCGGGCAATCCCGCCAGCGCCTCGGCGGCGGATCCGAATTCGGCCACCACCCGCAGGTCGGGTTCGAGATTGAGCAGTTGGGCAAAGCCGGAGCGGACGATCTGGTGATCGTCGATGAGGGCAATCTTTATCATGATGTCAGCCTGAAATCTGCGGCCAGGGGGCTGGCGCGGCCAACAAGATACCTGCCCCCTCGTCCGGGCTCAAGAGAAAGCAGGGCATGTGAGCGGGATCGGCGGCGCTTCTGTGGCAAAGCTTGATCGGGATCAGGGGCGGGCACGTGCGCAGGCCTGCGACAGCGGCTTGGCACGTACCCGGGAGGGTTAGCGGTGCAGCTCGCCGGCACGCTCCGGCTGATAGACCACTTCCAGGATCTCCACCTCGATGGTGCGACCGGCCGGGCCGGGCCAGGCGATGCTGTCGCCTACCTTCAGGCCGAGCAGGGCGCTGCCGACCGGGGCCAGCACGGAGATCTTCGACTCGTCACCCTGTACGTCCTTGGGGTAGACCAGGGTCAGGCAGAACTCGTTGCCGCTGCTCGGCATCTTGAAGCGCACCGTGCTGTTCATGGTGACCACGTCCGGCGGCATGTCGGCCGGCTCGCGCATCTCGGCGCGATCCAGCTCCTCCTGCAGGGCCAGGTGCTGGGGATGGTTGCCGAGCAGTTGCTCGATGCGGTCGAGATCCAGGCTGGAGATCACGAGATGAGGCTGTTTCATAAGATATTCCTTATCAATGGGTTAAAGGACCAGGATGACGGGCAAGCTGGTCGAAAAAGAGTGTGCGATACGAAAAAACAGATCGGGAATGCGATGCCCCCGAACGACTCGCTGTCGGAGGCGAGGGCGGGGGCTCAACGGGGTGTGAGCTGGCTTGATAAAATAATGAGCGCTTTCATGGGGATACCATAACCATTCTGGACTGCTTTGGCAATTATCCTGACAAGCTTGTCAGGGGGCCTGGTAATCGTACTGCTTGATGATGCGCGCCAGGCTGCCATCGTCGTGCATGGTGGCGATGATCTTACGCCAGCGGGTCGCCTCGGTGGCCGGGAAACGAGGGCTGGCGGCCAGATAGAGCGAAGCCCGCTGCAGGGTGTCGCCACGCACCAGATCCGCCAGCGGCAGGCCGGCCTGCTGCTGGTTGTAGCGGGCGCTGTTCCAGGCCACCGCCCAGCCCTGGATGCGGCCCAGCGCCAGCTTGCTGGCATTGTGGATCTCCTCGGCCACCAGCGCCTGTTTCACTTGTGGATAGGGCTGCAGCAGGCTCTGGCCATAAGAGCCGCGCATCACGCCGACGGTGAGGCCGGGCAGCTCTTTGCTGGTGATGGGGGCCGGGTGGTACTGGCGATGGCTGACCAGCACGAAGGCCTCGTCCAGCAACGGCGCAATCCACAGGAACTGCGGCTCGCGCTGGGGGCTGCGCACCGGTGGCACCAGCAGCACGTCCTGGCGGTGGCGGGTCTGGCTGAGGGCACGGGCCAGCGGCATCAGCTCGATGGTGAGTGGCTCCTTGAGGCGGCGGGCCGCCTCCTCCAGCACCTCGATGGCCATGCCGCTCGGGGCGCCCTGATAGGAGCGAATGACATAGGGGGGGATCTCGGCGGCGATGACCACCACGGCCTGGGCCTGGATGGCGGGGAAGAGCAGGGCGCAAAGCAGCAAGAGCAGGGAAGTACGCATGGCAGGCCGGATCCGGGATGAGTACACAGAGTGTAACATCCCGTCAGCACAAATCAGCTCACCCCATTCGGGGCGTCCCGTCAGTCGAAGAAATCCCGCAGATCCAGGGTCTGGTAGCCCTCCAGCTGCTGCCAGGGCAGGCTCTTTGGCAGGGGCTTGAGGGTCACCTCCATCCGGTAGCTGCGATAACCGTCGAGGCTTGCCGACTCCACCACCAGCGGCAGCTGCCAGCGGCTCGACCAGAGGATGCGGGTGCGCTGGTTGCCCTCGCGTTTTTCATACCAGCGTGCCTGTTCGGGGGCCGCCTCGTCGAGGGGGGTCATCTCCTGCAACAGAGCCGGGTTGATGAGGTGGCGGATCCGCGGCCAGTCGGGCTTGAAGGCCACCTGGCCGTACTCCTCCTCCGGCACCTCCACCAGCTGGTTGTGCCAGCTGTCGGCGTAGCGCAGTTGCAGCATCCCCTGCTGATCGCGGGTCACCCAGCGCGCCGCCATCTGGTGGGTAAAGTGCTTGTGACCCGGGGTGGCATCGTGGGTGGCGTGATAGGCGCGGGCAAGGGGCAGCGGGATGAGCCGCTGGCTCCACACCTGATCGCCAACCCGCAGCCACTTCTCCTGCCACTGGTTCTCCTTGCTGATGCCGTCGCTGCTGGTGACCCTGTCCTGATAACGGATGCGGGCGGCCAGATCGGGGACTTCATCGGCCAGGAGGGGAAAAGCGAGGCTGCTGGCGAGCAGCCACAATGGAAGTAACAGTCGCATCATGGGGGATCGCTCGAACGAGCAGGGCCCGGCACCCTGCCGGGCCCTGCCGTTTACAGACCGAGCGCCTCCTTGAGCTTGCCGAACACCTTGGTGTTATCCAGCGTCCCCTTGAAGCGGCTGCTGCCGGCGCCGTCGGCAAAGAGCATCACATCGCCGCCGCCGTGGGTTTCGGAGCCCAGCTTGACCCCGGTCTCTTGCAGGTAGTCGTCCGCCATCACCTGATCGCTGGTGAGGGTGGGGCGCACGTCGGCGCGGTTGGGGCCGTTGCCGAACACCAGGGTGGTGAAGGGTTTGCCATCCACGTCGTTCTGGGTCGAGCCGTCGCCATTTTTCACCAGGTCCAGCACCTTGTTGCCCTTGGCGGAGTAGCCGTTGATGGTCATGGTGTGGTCATGGTCGGCGGTGACCACGATCAGGGTATCTTTCAAATCCACCTTGCCGAGCGCCGTCTTGACCGCGTCGTCCAGCGCCACCGCATCGGTGAGCGAGCGCTTGGCATTGGTGCCGTGCAGGGCGTGATCGATCCGGCCCCCTTCCACCATCAGGAAGTAACCCTGGCTATTCTGGCTGAGCAGATCGATCGCCTTGGCGGTCATCTCGGAGAGTGACGGCTGGGTACTGGCCGCCCCCTTGGCGACGCGGTCCAGCTCGTAGTCGAGGTGGGACTTGGCGCTGAACAGCCCAAGCACCTTGCCCGAGTTGATGCCAGAGAGCTCATCTTTAGTGGTGACGTAGCGATAGCCCTGGGCCGTCAGCTCGGCGGTGAGATCCCGCCCGTCGGCGCGGCCACCCTTGTTGCTGGTGCTGTTGTAGGGCGTCCAGTGGTTGGCGCCGCCCCCCATCAGCACGTCGAGCCCGTCCCCCAGCGCCTGGTTGAAGCCGGCGCCGCCCGGTACCGCCTGCTCGGCGATGGCGTAGGCGGCATCCCGATGGCAGATGTGGGAGTAGGTGGCGGCCGGGGTGGCATGGGTCAGCTCGGTGGTGGTGATGGCCCCCACCGACTTGCCAGCCGCCTTGGCCAGCTCGAGAAGGGTGGGCACCGGCTTGCCGTTGTCGCTGGTGCAGTTGTTGACCCCCTTGTTGCCGTTGGCGTCCTTGCCGGGCGCGACGGCCCTGGTGTCGCTGCTCATGGCGATCACCTCGTTGTTCATCTTGACCCCGGTGGTGTAGGCCGCCATGGAGGGGGCCGAGTCGGTGGTCTGGGCATCGTTGGAGAAGGTCTTGATGCGGGCGCTGCGGGCCAGCTTCATCATCTCCAGATTGCCCTCTTCTCCCACCTTGTAGAGGCGGGTGGCGGTGAGCACGCTGGGGCCCATGCCATCGCCGATGAACAGGATGACGTTTTTGGCGTCGGCGGCCTGTGCCTGGGCCGCGCCGCCGAGGGCGGCCAGCAGGGCGGTGCTGACCAGGGTTTTATGCAGGTTCTGCTTCATGGATTGGTTGATGGTTCTTTTCATGGGAATGCTCCTTACAGCCCGGCCGCAGCCTTGACCTTGCCGAACACGGCGGTGTTGTCGAGTGAGCCGTGGAAGCTATCCGCTCCCTGGCCGATGGCGCCGAGGAAGACGTCGGTGCCGCCGTGGGTCTCGTTGCCTATTTCGCCCACCTTGACCACCACCTCCTGGTGATAGTCGTTGGCGGAGACGGTGGCGTCGTCCAGCGGCGCCACGCTGCTGCGCGGCCCGTCCACCCGGTTGTAGCCGTTGCCAAAGCCGATGATGGTGTAGGGCATGCCATCGGCATCCTTGCTCGGCTCACCGGTTTCGTAATTCTTCACCAGCCCGAGCACGCCGGGGTTGTCGGCGGTGGTCTTGCCGGTGCGCTTGGCATAACCATTCAGGACTAGCGTGTGGTCATGGTCGGCGGTGACCACGATCAGGGTGTTTTTCAGCTCGGGATCGGTTTTCTTCACCTCGTCGAGGGTCGCCTTGATGGCGTTGTCGAAGGCGAGGGTGTCCTGCAGGGCACGCTTGGCGTTGGTGTCGTGCAGGGCGTGGTCGATGCGACCCCCTTCCACCATAAGGAAGTAGCCCTGCTTCTGGTCTTTGAGCTGCTTGATGGCGGCCAGGGTCATCTGGGCCAGGGAAGGCTCGCTGGCGGACCGGTCCAGGTCATATTTCATGTGGCTTGAGCCAAACAGCCCCAGCAGCGGCTTGCCCGCCTCGGCCTTGTTCAACTCGTCCAGATTGCCGGCAAACTGGTAGCCCTTGGCCTTCATCTCATCGATGAGGTTGCGGCCATCCTCGCGCTTGCCCTTGTCGGCCTTGGGTAAGAAGAAGCTGCTGCCGCCGCCGAGCACCACGTCCACCCCCTCTTTGAGGGCGCTGTTGTAACCGGCACCACCGGGCACCAGCTGGGCGGCGATGTCGGCTTCCAGATCCCGGTTGCAGAGGTGGGCATAGGTAGCGGCCGGGGTGGCGTGAGTCACTCGGGTGGTGGTGACCACGCCGGTGCCGCGGCCGGCGGCCTTGGCCAGCTCCAGCAAGGTGGTGACCGGCTTGCCGCTGCTCTTGCTGCAGTTGCTCTCCTGGGTGGCGTCGCTGTCCATGCTGATGACGCCGTTGTTGCTCTTGACCCCGGTCATGTAGGCGGACATGGAGGGGGCCGAGTCGGTCACCTGGGCGTCGTGGGAGAAGGTCTTGATGAAGGCCGTCTCCGGCAGGGTATCGATGGTGAGGCTGCCCTCTTCACCGACGCCGTAGATGCGGGCGGCGGTCAGGGTATTGAGACCCATGCCGTCGCCGAGGAAGAAGATCACGTTCTTGGCGCCGGGGGCGGGCGCACTGCTGTCGTTGTTGGAGTTGCAGCCGGCAGCCAGGGCGGCGCCGATCATCAATGCAAGTCCTGCCATCTTTCTCATTGGGGTTCGCTCCTTGTAAAACCTGAGCGCAGCCTAGAGGTCGCAGATGACACTTTTAGTGAAACGGGATGACAATCCGATGAAGGTGTTGCGTGAATGTTATGTTGTATCAATAGCTTATATTAATGCAGCCGGAGCACGGGATGCCGGTGGGCGAGGGGGCCGGGTGGGAGATAATCTGGCTGGATTGCGGGCCGGCGGCTAGAATGGCCTGTCAAATCAGGGCGTGTGCAGGTAAAATGCGCCCCCTTGCGACGCCCTGCGTCCGCCACCGCTCGCCGCTCGCACCACCGCAAGCCAGCGCCCGCAGTCCCTAGATGAGAGTAACGGATATGTCCATCAACTGGTTCCCCGGCCACATGCACAAGGCCCGCAAAGAGATTGCCGAGGTCATGCCCCAGGTCGATGTCATCATCGAGATGCTCGACGCCCGCATCCCCTTCTCCAGCGAAAACCCGCTGGTGCCCGAGCTGCGCGGCGATACTCCGGTGATCAAGGTGCTCAACAAGGCGGATCTCGC
Source organism: Aeromonas sp. QDB39 (assembly GCF_027707585.1). Taxonomy (NCBI): domain Bacteria; kingdom Pseudomonadati; phylum Pseudomonadota; class Gammaproteobacteria; order Aeromonadales; family Aeromonadaceae; genus Aeromonas; species Aeromonas sp. QDB39. The sequence goes on from NZ_JAPCIV010000008.1 coordinate 108,992, forward strand.
CGACCCCGAGATCACCGAGCTGTGGGTGGCCCACATGGAGCAGGAGAAGGGGATCAAGGCGTTGCCTCTGACCCAGCAGGAGCCGGAGAAGATCAAGCAGCTGCTGACCCTTTGCCACGAGATGCTGCCGGAGCGCAACCTGGAGCTGCGCGGCGTGCGCGCCATGATCATGGGCATTCCCAACGTGGGCAAATCCACCCTGATCAATACCCTGGCCGGGCGCATCATCGCCCGCACCGGCAACGAGGCGGGGGTGACCAAATCCCAGCAGCGGATCAAGCTCGACAACAACGTCATCCTGACCGATACCCCGGGGTTCTTGTGGCCCAAGCTCAACCCGCCCTCCTGCGGCTACCGCTTGGCGATCACCGCCGCCATCAAGGACACGGTGTTCGACTACGCCGACATCGCCATGTTTGCCGCCGATTACTTCATCAAGGCCTACCCGGAGCGGATCCAGGCGCGCTACCAGCTGAGCGAGCTGCCGGAAACAGAGATCGAGCTGCTGGAGCTCATCGCCCGCCAGCGCGGCTTCATGCGCAAGGGCGGCCTGGCCGATCTGCACAAGGCGTCCGAGATCTTGGTCAACGAGTTCCGCTCAGGCTTGTTGGGCCGCATCTCGCTGGAGACCCCGGCGATGGTGAGCGTCGAGATTGTGGAAGCCGAGGCGGAGGCCGAACAGAAGGCCAAGGAGAAGGCCGAGCGGGAAGAGGAGCGTCAGGCGCGGGCACGTCGCAAGTACGCCAAGAAGCGTCAGCGCTAACCGGCATTGTGTCTGGTACTCACGAAGAGGCGACCCTGGGGTCGCCTCTTCGTTTTTGGGCAGATTGAGCATCAATGACGAAGCGGCTTGGCCACTGAGGTGGCGTACTTTGGTGTGCGTGCTCCGCGGCCCTTTTCATAGCGCCGCGCAAGGTCGATGGGGATGATCGACCGGCCATGTCCTCACCAACACTGCCAAACTACCCGTTAATCAAGGGGATAAGCCGGCTGCCGAGCAAGTGCAGCTCTGTGCCAAATGAGGATTTGTTGCCAGCGCGAAAAAAACATCCCCTGCGCCAATTAACGCCGATTGACAATGGCATTGGCGGTGGCATGATGCGCTCGCATTTTGACTCTCCGCACGGTATTACCCATGACCACCTACACCCGGCCAGTGCTGTTGTTGCTCTGCGGCCTGCTGTTGCTCACGCTGGCCATCGCGGTGTTGAACACCCTGGTGCCGCTCTGGCTGGCCCATGACAATCTGCCGACCTGGCAGGTGGGCATGGTCAGCTCCTCCTATTTCAGCGGCAACCTGCTGGGCACCCTGCTGGCGGGGGCGCTGATCAAGCGCTACGGGTTCAACCGCAGCTACTACCTGGCCTCCGCCCTCTTTGCCGCAGGTTGTGTCGGGCTCGGTATCACCCTTGGTTTCTGGAGCTGGCTCGGCTGGCGGTTCCTCGCCGGGATCGGCTGCGCCATGATCTGGGTGGTGGTGGAGAGCGCGCTGATGTGCAGCGGCAACGCGCGCAATCGGGGGCGGCTGCTGGCCGCCTACATGATGGTCTACTACCTGGGGACCGTGCTTGGGCAACTGCTGGTCAGCAAGCTGCCGACCGGCCTGATGGAGGTGCTGCCCTGGGCGACCGGGCTGATATTGGCGGCTATCCTGCCGCTGTTGTTCACCCGCATCGTCAGTGAGCACAATGAGCAGCAAGGGAGTACCCGGGTCTGGCCTATGCTGCGGCTGCGGCAGGCGCGGCTCGGGGTCGATGGTTGCATCATCTCCGGCATGGTGTTGGGGTCGCTGTACGGCCTGATGCCGCTTTATCTGAACCACCGGGGGGTGAGCGATGCCGGCATTGGCTACTGGATGGCGGTGATGGTGAGCGCGGGTATCCTGGGGCAGTGGCCGGTGGGCCGTCTGGCGGATCGGCTCGGCCGCTTGCCGGTGCTGCGGGTACAGGTGCTGGTGGTGATCCTGGGGTGCGGGGCCATGCTCGGCGGCGTGGCGATGGGCCCGGCGCTGTTTGTGCTGGGCGCCGCCGGTTTCACCCTCTACCCGGTGGCCATGGCGTGGGCCTGCGAGAAGGTCGAGCATCATCAGCTGGTGGCGATGAATCAGGCGCTGCTGCTGAGCTACACCATCGGCAGCCTGCTGGGGCCGGCCTGTACCGCGCTGTTGATGCAGCACTACTCGGACAATCAGCTGTTCATCGTGATCGCCGGCGTGTCGTGCGTTTATCTGCTGATGTTGCTGCGCAAGCTGGGTGAACACCCGACGCCGGTGGCCCACGCCTGAACGGGGGCAGCAGGACCCCAATCTCGCTTCCCGACAAGGGGGCAAGACGGTGCTAGGGTGCCCGGTATCAATAGGGTACCCGGTATAAAGAAGAGGCGGCCCCAGGGCCGCCTTGTTGTTTGCAACGGTTGCCAGTTAGAGCTTCATGGAGAGGAGAGATTGACGAAGAGATGAACGGCTAGCCGTAGCGCTTTTTCGCCTCTTCAAACAAGGACATATGCAGCGGGATCAGTTGCTGCCAGTCACGCCGGTAGCCGCCGCCCGGCACGGCGGCGATGGGCAGCCCGTGCCGCAGTGCGCAGTCAAAGACCATGGCATCGCGCTGGCGGACCCCTTCATCGCTCAAGGCGAGATAGCCAAGCTCGTCGTCCTTATGCACATCGACCCCGGCCTGATAGAGGATGAGGTCGGGGGTGTAGAGTCGCAGCGCCAGGTTGAGCGCCTCTGCCAGCGTGGTGAGATAGGCATCGTCCGTCATGCCGCTTGGCAGGGGAAAATCCATGTGGGAGGCGGGCTTGTGGCGGGGGAAGTTGTGCTCCCCGTGCAGGGAGAGGGTGATGATGTCGCGCCGCCCCTGGCACAGTGCTGCGCTGCCGTCCCCTTGGTGTACATCGAGATCGACGATCAATACCTGCTCGCAGCGCCCTTCGTCCAGGCACATCTGGGCGGCGATCACCAGATCGTTGAAGAGGCAAAAGCCGCTGCCAACATCCCGATGGGCGTGGTGATAGCCGCCGGAGATCTGCAGGCCGCAACCCTGCTCCAAGGCGTGGCGGCTGGCGGCCAGGGTGGCTCCCACCGAGCGCAGGGTGCGCTCAATCAACAGGGGCGACCAGGGGAAACCGAGCTGGCGAATGGCGCCTGCATCAAGGGTGCCGGCGAGGGCTGCCTCCACATAGGCGGCATCGTGCACCCGTTTTATCTGCTCAGGGGTGGCGGGGGAGGCTTCTGCCAGCGGATAGCCGAGGCTGCCGAGCCGTTCGAACAGCGCCTGGTACTTGGCCAGCGGGAAGCGATGGCGCGCGGGCAGGGCCAGGGCGGAGTAGAGGGGGTGATAGAAGATGCGCAGTGACATGACGGCAGGGCCTTGGCAGAGAGGCAGATATGAAAAAGGGGAGCCAGGCTCCCCTTGTCGCACGAAACGAGTGCTCGCGCGCCATTACTGCTGCTGGATCACCCAGATCTGGAAGGCTTTGCGAGTCTCCGCATCGGCCTTGTTGTACCAGTTTTGCAGCTGGGTCAGGGCTTCCGGGTTGCTCTGAGCCTTGCTCGGGGCTACTTGCACCGGGGCGCTGTTGGCGGCCATGACGGCGGCGGTGGAGACGGCGACAGTGGCCGGCTGGTTGAAGGCCTTGCCCATGTTCAGCAGCTCTTGCTGATAGTCACGAGTCAGCTGGAAGCCTTCGACTTTCGGCAGCACGAACTGCTCGCTGGCGACGACCTGGTTGCTGCTCTTGTCTTTCAGCGCGACTTTCTGCTCTTTGACGAACAGCTTGGCTTCAGCTTCGTTGCGCGGCTTCTTGTAGTCCAGCACCAGCTTCTGGTTGTCGGCGGCGGTGAAGTTGATCACCAGCGGCTCGGCAGTGACCAGCTTGGTCTCGCTGCGGCTGGAGTAGTTGCCTTCAAAAGCGACAACCAGTTGGTGCTTGCCCGCTTTGATAGGATAGGTACTCGTCTTGTCGAGCAGCTTGGGATTGATGGATTGGCCATCGATCAGCTGTACGACGTAGGGGTTGGTCACTTCCAATTGGGCATCGGCCAGGGCACTACCTGCCCACAACAGACCAGCCAGGGCCGGCACCAGAACAGTCAGTTTCATTTCATCTCCTTGAACAGTCGGCGAGTGCCCACTGAAAAACAGGGGCTCATTTTTACAGGTTTGCCCAAGGGCAGCAATAGGCGTTTATGGCGCCTGGGTTGCCTCTCGGCCCCGATGTTTAAAGCGAACGCGAGCCATGGCAAGGGTGCTGACCTAGCCAATGGGCCCCTGTCTTACTCAATCCGACGGCTGAAGGGGGGCAGCGCGTCGAGCAACCCCTTGCCATAACGCTTGGTCAATAGACGTCGGTCGAGGATGGTGACCCGGCCCCTGTCCGCCTCCTTGCGGATGAGACGGCCACAGGCCTGAATGAGCTTGCGAGAGGCCTCCGGCACCGTCAGCTGCAGGAAGGGGTTGCCGCCCCGTTTCTCGACCCACTCAGCGGTGGCCTCTTCCACCGGCGAGTTGGGCACCGCAAACGGCAGCTTGGTGATCACCAGGTTGGTGAGGTAGTGGCCGGGCAGATCCAGCCCTTCCGAAAAGCTGCCGGTGCCGAACAGGATGCTGGCCTGGCCGCCATCGCACTTTTGCTTGTGCAGGGTGAGCAGGGCATTGCGGGAGGCTTCGCCCTGCACCAGCAGGGAGAGCCCCTTGGCCCGCAGCCCCACTGCCACCTCGTTCATCTGCCGGTAGGAGGAGAACAGTACCAGGCTCGCCTCCTTGCCTGCCAGCAGGCGGGGCAAGGCGCTGATGAGCTCCTGGGTGAAGGCGGGGGCGCTGGGCTCGTGCTCCATTTTGGGCAGATAGAGCTCGGCCTTCTGGTAATCGAAGGGGGAGCGCAGCCGCAGATAGCGGGTGCCGTCGTGCTCTTTGAGCCCCACCTGATGGCGAAAATAGCTGAACGAGGAAAGGGCGGTCAGGGTCGCCGACACCAGCACGGCGCCAAGACACCTGGACCAGAGCCACTCTTCCAGCAGATAGCCGACCTCGATGGGGGAGGCATGCAGCCAGATGTCGCCGTCATCGCTCTTGACCATCCAGCGGGCCAGCGGCGTCTTGCCTTGTGCCACGTGCCGCCCCAACATCTCCCACAGGGCGCAAAACCCCTCCAGTCGCTGCAGATAGAAGCCGCTCTCCGCCAGCAGGGGTTCGGCCTCCTTGCGGCGGATCTCGCCATCCTTCAACGCCTCGCCAATGGCGCCCTGCATTCTGTCCAGCGCCCGCAGTGCCTTCTTGCTCGCCTCCTTGAGGTTCTCCGCTAGCATCGGCAGCGGGTCTGGCAAGACGCCATCGGCGAAGCGACAGTGTTTTTCCTCATTGAACAGCCGGTCGTTGGCGGCGAGCCACTGCTCCAGCGCCTTCAGATCCGGCTGCAGGGAGGCCAGCGCATCCTGCAGCTTGAGCTGGGGATCGAGCAGGCTCTCCTTGTTGAGGGTTCTGGCCAGCTTGCCGGCACCCTGCGCCAGCTTCTCCAGCCAGCGGCGCGAACCCTTGACGCTGGCCGAGGCGGCGCCGTGATCGCGGGCGATGGTGGGCAGGTGGTGGGCCTCATCCAGCACATAGATACACTCGTCCGGCGGCGGCAATATGATGCCGCCACCCATGGTGAGGTCGGAGAGCAGCAGGGCGTGGTTGACTACCAGCACATCGGCCGCATCCATGTCGTTGCGGGCGCGGTGGAAGGGGCAGTGTTGATGATGACTGAGCGCCTTGTTGCAGGTGTGGCGGTCGGCGGCGATGCGATCCCAGCAGAGATCGGTGATGGGTTTGGGCCAGTTGTCCCGATCGCCATCCCATTTGCCGTCCGTGTAGGCCTGCCACAGCGCCTGATAGCAGCTTTTGTCGGCGTCTGACGGCTTGTGTTTGCTGAGGCTGCCGAAGTCGAACTCGAAGTTGGCCATCTCGCTGCCGCTTGCGGCCTGTTCCAGCAGGTGCTCGCAGCAGTAACGCTGGCGCCCCTTGACCAGCATGAAGCGAAACGGCAGCTCGCTGTGGCGGTGGTAGAAGGGGAGGTCCTTGTGGATCAGCTGTTCCTGCAGCGCCACGGTGGCGGTGGAGATCACCAGCTTCTTCTGGGTGAGCCGTGCCACCGGGATGGCCCCCTGGGCATAGGAGAGGGACTTGCCGATGCCGGTGCCGGCTTCGGCCACCAGGATGCGACGCTGTTTGTCATACTCCCCGGTCAGTGTCTTGGCTATCTCGGCCACCAGAAAATTCTGCTCCTTGCGCGGCACAAAACCGGGTAAGCCATCGGCAATTTGTCGATAGGTATTGCGAATGGTGGTTTTGAGACGGGTAGACAGCATGAAAAAAATGACCGTTGCACAGGGTGAAGGGGAACAGGATACCTGCAACTGGCAACCCGGGTCGAGGCATGTGGCAACGCACAGATCCGACCTCCTCTTCTTTATATAGGGCGCGGCACCGCTATTGTGTGATAAATCACCAATCTGACCGAATAATACCAGCGGTTATCACTGTAAACGTTTTCCCATGACGTGCAAACAATGTGGGATTCAGGTCACAATTTTTCCGCTATGACTATGCTTTTCGTAAAAAGTTCCAAGTTTTTTCATTGCGGATTGGAAAACCCGGTGCTAGTCTCGGCGCCATAGTGATGCAAAGTACATCGCTAACACAGGGAATAACAACGACTTAGTGTTTAATTACAGTAGGCATTGGAAACTATGAAAAAGACAATTCTGGCTATTGCTATCCCGGCTCTGTTCGCATCTGCCGCTAACGCTGCAGTGATCTATGACAAAGACGGTACCACTTTTGACGTATACGGCCGTGTACAAGCCAACTACTACGGTGAGCACAACGACATCGATAGCGAGTTGCAAGGTTCCACCCGTCTGGGTTGGTCCGGTAAAGTTGCTCTGAACAACACCTGGTCCGGTATCGCCAAGACCGAGTGGCAAGTCGCTGCTGAAAACTCTGGCAACAAGACCAGCGATATCGATCCTCGTCACATTTATGCAGGCTTCGATGGCTCCCAGTACGGCTAGATCATCTTCGGTCAGACCGATACCGCGTTCTACGACGTACTGGAACCGACCGATATCTTCAACGAGTGGGGTGACGTAGGTAACTTCTATGACGGCCGTCAAGAAGGTCAGATCATCTACTCCAACACTTACGGTGGTTTCAAGGGCAAACTGTCCTATCAAACCAACGATGATGTTGCTGTTAAAGTGACTGACGTCGGTCAAGGCATTAAAGAAGATGCTGTTTACGGCAAGGATGTTAAGCGTAACTACGGTTATGCCGCTGCAGCCGGTTACGACTTCGACTTCGGTCTGGGTCTGAACGCAGGTTATGCTTATTCTGACTTGGAAAATAGCAAGACCAACACTACCGGCGACAAGAAAGAGTGGGCACTGGGTGCACACTACGCCATCAACGGCTTCTACTTTGCAGGTGTTTATACTCAGGGTGACCTGAGCTATGACACCACCACCGGTGGTGACAAGGATAAGGGCCGTGGCTACGAGCTGGCTGCCTCCTACAACGTTGATGCCTGGACCTTCCTGGCCGGTTACAACTTTGCTGAAGGTAAAGCAAATTCCAATTCCGGTACTGAGTATAAAGACATCGTTGACGAAACCCTGCTGGGCGTACAGTATGCTTTCACTTCCAAGCTGAAAGCCTACACCGAGTATAAGATCCAGGGTATCGACAAGCTGGACGACGAGTGGACCGTTGCCCTGCAATACAACTTCTAATCCAGCCCCTGCGCTGATTTAGTTGATAAACGGCCAAGCTTGCTTGGCCGTTTTGTTTTATCTGCTTCCCACCTGATTATCTCTCTTCTCCTCTGTTGATCATCCTCTCCTTGTCCTGTTTGGCTTGCGCCAGTTCACGTTGTCTCTTTTCTGTACTTGGCTCCTAGTCAGCGAATCGCTAGATTATTCAGCTCGTTGCAGTATGTTCGGCAGACAGGGAAGGATGACACTTGATTGACTTTAGTCACCCGCAGTGGCGGGAGCTGGCCCGCCAGCTGCTGGACAACCCCACCTCGGTGGTCCGCGCCCGTCAGTGGCAACCCCTGCTGGGTCTGCTCAAGGACAACCAGCTGCTGCTGGCGCTGGGTAATCACCACTATGAGCTGACACCCGCCGGCCGCCGCTACCTGACCCGTGAACTGAAGCTGGCCGAGATCGCCACGGCACCACCGACCCCGGAGGAGTGGCTTCATGGGCAGGGGTGGCAGCTGGCGGAACAGGTCAACGAGCGGGTGCTCGCCGCGCTCTATCGCAAGAGCGAGGTGAGCTTTTCCCCCAACGAGCAGATCGATTTTGAAGACAAGGGGATCCGGCTCTGTGCCGATCAGCTGCTGCGTCTGCGCGCCTCTGAGCCGTTCAGCCTCTTTTTCAGCGGCGGCACCCTGCTTGATGCCGCCCCCTGGTTGCAGGCGCTCGGTGAGGTGGCGCTGCCCGAGCGTACCCTGGCCGGCCTTGGCAAGATCCTGTGGGGGGAGGGGGAGCTGCTGCGGGTGATCACCACCGACAGCGTCGGTGCCTTTGCCGAGCTGGTGCTGCAAGCGGGGACCCTGCTGGTCTGGGCTCCCGCCCCGGCGCAGCAGGCGCTGCAGCAAGTGATCGCCGCTCTGCCACCTCAGGTGCAGTGGAGCCATCTTACCTCCCTCGACCCGAGCGGGGTGGATCGGGTGCTGACCCTGGCCCAACGGCTGGGTCGTCCGGCCAGCTGGTGGCTGCCTACCTCACTTGCTCCCATCATGGCTGCCTATGCCCTGCCGCTGATCGATTCCCGTCCCTGGGAGCCGAGCCGGATCCCCAAGTCATTGTTAGCAGTTTGTAGCGGTTTGGTTGAGTCCAATGGTGGCTTGTCTGCCGAGGTGTGCGCGTTGGCGCCGCAGTGGCATGCCATCGGTTGAGATTGCCGCAGATCCGGCCGAAAAAGCGGTTTGCCCCCACTCTGCACGGTGATATAAAGAGTTGACGAAGCGCTCGCCAGATGGGCGCTTTTGTTTGCCACGTGTTTTGCGTGTCACGGACGGTGTGCCAACACGCTTTGCCAGCCAACGAACTCAACGGAATACAGGGAATACCATGTTTGAAAAGGTTGTTGCCGCCCCAGCGGATCCGATCCTGGGCCTGACCGAAGCCTTCCGTGCTGACTCTCGCAGCCACAAGATCAACCTGGGGGTCGGGATCTACAAGGATGAGACCGGTGCCACCCCCATTCTCCACTGCGTCAAGAAAGCCGAGCAGAAGCTCTTGACCGACGAGAAGACCAAGAATTACCTCGGTATCGAAGGCAATATCGAATATGGCCGCATCGTGCAGCAACTGCTGTTTGGGCAAGATTCTGTGCTGGTCGCCAGCGGCCGGGCCAAGACTGCTCAGGCACCGGGCGGTACCGGTGCCCTGCGCATCGCCGCCGAGTTCGTGGTGCGCAACGGTCTGGCCAAGACCATCTGGATCTCCGATCCCACCTGGGCCAACCACGTCAGCGTGTTCCAGGCCGCCGGCCTTTCCGTCAAGTGGTACAAGTACTACGATGCGGCCAGCAAGGGCCTCGACTTTGCCGCCATGCAGGCCTCGCTGGCTGAAGTGCAGGCAGGCGATCTGGTGCTGCTGCACGGCTGCTGCCACAACCCGACCGGTATCGACCCCACCGCTGAGCAGTGGCGCGCACTGGCTAAGCAGAGTGCTGCCGCCGGCTGGCTGCCGCTTTTTGACTTTGCCTATCAGGGCTTTGCCCGCGGTATCGAAGAGGATGCCGAAGGTCTGCGCATCTTCGCCGAGTGCCACGACGAACTGCTGGTGGCGAGCTCCTTCTCCAAGAACTTCGGCCTCTACAACGAGCGGGTCGGCGCCTTCACCCTGGTCAGTGCGACCAAGGAGATTGCCGATGTGGCCTTTACTCAGGTCAAGACCGTCATTCGTGCCAACTACTCCAACCCGCCGTCACACGGCGCCGCCGTCGTCACCGCCGTGGTGAGCGATCCGGCCCTCTATGCCGAGTGGGTGGAAGAAGTGGCGGCCATGCGGGTGCGCATTCGTGAGATGCGTGAGCTGCTGGTGGAGAAACTGGCGGCGCGCGGCGTGAACCAGGACTTCAGCTTTATCCGCGAGCAAAACGGCATGTTCTCCTTCTCCGGTCTCTCCAAGGATCAGGTGGAGCGCCTCAAGAGCGAGTTTGCCATCTACATCGTCGGCTCGGGCCGGATCAGCGTGGCAGGTATCACCCGCGCCAACATAGATCCGCTGTGCGATGCGATCGCCAAGGTGTTGTAAGCACCACCATCGGCATCTGTTCAGTAAAAAGCCCGCCGGGGAGACCCGGCGGGCTTTTTGATTTCCTGGTGCTGGTCTCAGCGACGGCGCTTGCCGCCTCCCAGCAGGGAGCCGAGGACGCCGCGTACCAACTGGCGACCCACCTCGCTGCCGATGGTGCGGGCCACGCTCTTGGCGGCGGTCTGCACCACGCCGTCGTGCTGGCCGCCACGGGGGCCGGTGCGGCCAAACAGGATGCCATTGAGGGCATCGAGCAGGCCGCCTTCCCCGTTGGATGGCTGCTCGCGGCCTTGCTCGCCAGTGGTTGTCACCTTGCCGCCGTTGAGCCGCTCGAAGGCCGACTCGCGATCCTCCGGCGTCTCGTAGCGGCCGTGCAGCAGGGAGCCCTGAATGAGCGCCTGCCGCTCGGCGTCGCTCAAGGGGCCGATGCGGCTGGCCGGCGGGGCGATGAAGGCGCGCTCCACCATGCTGGGCCGTCCCTTCTCGTCGAGCAGAGAGACCAGCGCCTCGCCTACACCAAGCTCGGTGATGACGCCGGCGGCATCGAAGGCGGGGTTGGCCCGCAGGGTGTTGGCGGCGATCCGTACCGCCTTCTGGTCACTCGGGGTAAAGGCGCGCAGGGCGTGCTGCACCCGGTTGCCAAGCTGCCCCAGCACGCTGTCGGGGATATCGGCCGGGCTCTGGGTCACGAAGTAGACGCCGACCCCTTTCGAGCGGATGAGCCGCACCACCAGTTCGATCTTCTCCAGCAGCGCCTTGGGGGCGTCGTTGAACAGCAGGTGCGCCTCGTCGAAGAAGAACACCAGCACCGGCTTGTCCGGATCCCCCACTTCCGGCAACTGCTCGAACAGCTCGGAGAGCAGCCAGAGCAGGAAGCAGGCATAGAGCCGGCTGGATTGGGTCAGCTTGCTGGCGGCCAGCACATTGATATGACCGTGGCCAGCCTCATCGGTCTGCAACAGGTCCTGAATGTCCAGCATGGGTTCGCCGAAGAAGTGATCGCCGCCCGCACTCTCCAGGGTGAGCAGGTTGCGCAGGATGGCGCCGATGGAGGCGGTGGAGACGTTGCCGTAACGGGTGGTGAGCGACTTGGCGTTGTCGCCGGCAAACTGCACCATGGCGCGCAGGTCTTTGAGATCGAGCAGCAGCAGCCCCTCGTCGTCCGCCACCTTGAACACCAGCTCCAGCACCCCGCTCTGGGTATCGTTGAGGCCGAGCAGGCGGGCGAGCAGCAGGGGTCCCATATCGGAGACGGTGGCCCGCACCGGGTGGCCCTGTTCGGCAAACAGATCCCAGAGCAGGGTGGGGCTGGCGGCAAAGGCGGGGGTCGCAATGCCGAGCTGGGCCAGCCTGGCGTCCAGCTTGGCCGAGCCCGCCCCGGCGGCGCCCAGTCCGCTCAGATCCCCCTTCACGTCGGCCAGAAAGACCGGCACGCCGAGGCGGGAGAAACCCTCCGCCAGCACCTGCAGGGTGACGGTCTTGCCGGTCCCGGTGGCGCCGGTGATGAGGCCGTGGCGATTGGCCATGGCTGGCAGCAGGGAGAGGGGATGACCATTGGCATGGGCCAGCGTGAGCGGTTCGGCCATGGTGGGCTCCTTGTGGCAAATGGGGGACGAAAAACAACGGGTTACAAGGAGTGTGGTAGCGGGGTCAGGGGATGGCAAGGGAGTGCCTCGTCAGCGCGCCAGAGGCTGACGAGGCGGGGGGGGCTAGCAACTGCGGATCAGCTTGCCGAGGCGCAACAGCAGCAGGGTGAGGAGGCCGCCGATGGCGGCGGTCAGCACCGCCAGCAGCAGGCTGCCGAGCAGGAAGGGGGGCACCAGGGTGGCCGCCTCGTGCTCCAGCCAGTGCAGGGTCCAGCTGAGGTGAAACGGTTCCGGCGTCTTGTGCAGCACCAGACAACCGGTGCGATAGGCGTAGAGGTACATGAAGGGCAGGGTCAGCGGGTTGTTGAACCAGACCGCCAGCAGTGCCAGCGGCAGGTTGAGGCTGAACGCCAGCGCCAGCCCGACCGCGATGAGTGAATGCATGGGGATGGGAAACCAGCAGGCGAAGATGCCGGCCGCCACCGCCCCGCTCAGGGCGCGCGGCCCCCCTTGCCAGAGGGCGGGGGCGAGCAGGCGCTCGCCAAACAGGGAGAACCACTTCTGCTGGCGCAGGGTATCGGGGTCAATCTTGAAGCGGGCAAACCAGCGATTCAGCATGCGCGTGCCACCTTGCGTTTCTGCCACTGGCGCACGGTGCTGATGCGCCAGCAGGTACGAATGAGGGCGTAGCCGATGAGGGAGCTGAGCAGGGCCAGCACCAGCGAACCCAGCAACAGCGGCGGGGCCACGGTCTCGAACACCGACACCAGCCAGGCCCAGGTGAACTCGATCTCGATGTGCTGGGAGGATTGCCCCAGCAGCTGGCAGCCGGTCAGATAGGCGCTGTAGAACAGTGGCGGCATGGTAAAGGGGTTGGAGAGCCAGACCAGGGCTACCGAGAGCGGCAGGTTGACCCGGCAGGCGATGGCGCCGCCGGCCGCCAGCAACATCTGGCAGGGGAGCGGCACCCAGGCCATGAACAGCCCCACCGCGAAGGCTCCGGCCGCCGAGCGCCGATTGAGGTGCCACAGGTTGGCATCCAGCAACAGCTTGCCAAACAGCCGCAAGTGCTTGTGTTCCTTGAGTGTCGCCGGATCAGGCAGCCAGCGTTGTATGAGTCGTTTGGGCATATTGAAACCTTGCTAAATACTTGCACCATGGATCTGCGTCTGTTGTCGTTTGCCCTCGGGGCAAGCTCCTCACTGCTTTGGCCATGGTTGCCTTCATGGGAATGGGGTGGCCTGATGCTGCTGCTCGCGTTCCCCCTGGCCGGTTACCGCTGCTGGCGGCTGCTGTTTCTGCTGTGCGGCATCCTCTGGATGCAGGGGAGTTTGCACTACCGGCTTGCCTGGCTGGATCAGCTCGGCAAAAAAACGAGCCACATCATAACCGCACAGCTGCAAAGTGCAGAACCCGAGGGCGATAAATTTATCCGGCTGGTGCTGCGGGTGAACAGGCTCGACGAGCTGGCGCTCACTCCGGCGCCGCTGGTGCGCATCAATGCCTACCAGGCGTTGCCCGCCATGACGGCAGGCAGCCACCTCACTCTGGTGGTCTCTCTCAAACCGGCCCACGGCCTGGCCAACGAGGCGGGAATGGATGGGCGGCGTCTGCTGCTCGGCAAGGGGATCACCGCCACCGGCAACCTGCGCCGGGTGATCCAGATTGAGCCGGCGCAGACGGGGCTGCGCGAGCGCTGGCTGGCCCGGGCCGCCGCCAGCTGGCAGGATCTGAGCCAGGGCCCGCTGCTGGCGGCGCTCACCTTCGGCGAGCAGGGCGGCATCACGGATGAGCAGTGGAGCCTGTTTCGCGGCAGCGGGCTGACCCACATCATCGCCATCTCGGGGCAGCACATCGCGCTGGTGGCGGTACTCGGCTGGTGGCTGGGGCGGCTGTTCGGGCTGCGGGGGGCGATTCTGGTTGCCCTGCTGTTTGCCGCCCTCTACAGCTGGCTGGCCGGTTTTGCGGTGGCCACCGAGCGGGCCCTCATCATGGTGCTGGTGTGGAGTCTGCTGCGCTGGCGACGGCGGGAGTGGCCGGCCCATCGCATCTGGTTGTGGGCCTTCGTGGTGCTCACGCTGTGGGATCCCTTCGCCCTCTATTCGGCCGGATTCTGGCTCTCCTTCCTGGCGGTGGCTCTGCTGCTGGTGGCGAGCCTGCTGGAGGCCAAACCCGGGCTCATTCGTCTGCAGGGCTTGTTGCTGCTGGGGCTGCTGCCGCTGCAACTGGCGCTGTTCGAGGGGATTGCCCCGCTGTCGCTGCTGCTCAATCTGCTGGCATTGCCGCTCTTTTGCATCGGCATCATACCGCTGGCGCTCATCGGGGTGCTGCTGGCGCCGCTTTCGGCGGAGCTGGCCCACCTGCTGTTCTGGCTGGCCGATGTCGGTCTGCAGTGGGTGTTGTGGGCGTTGGCCCGGCTGGCCAGCCAGTGGCAGCTCTGGTGGCCGGTGCCGGGCTGGGTACTGCCGTTCACGGCGCTGCTGACCCTGCTCTGGTGCGCCTGGCATGTGCCGGGCGGTCGTCCGCTGCTGTTGCCGGGGGGCGTGGCTCTGCTGCTGGCGGCCTGGCCGGCGCCGACCCATTGGCAACTGAGGGTGCTGGACGTGGGGCAGGGGTTGGCGGTGCTGATCACCCGGGGCGAGCGCGGCATCCTCTTCGATACCGGCGATCGCTACCCGGGCGGCTACAACATGGCGGATGCCGTGATCCTGCCCTTGCTGAACCGGCTCGATGTGCGGGTGCTGGATTATCTGGTCATCAGTCACAAGGATCGGGATCACGCCGGCAATCGGCGCGCCATCCTGCAGGCCCTGCCGGTGCGCCACGAGCTCTCGTCATTCGATTTTGGCCGATTCACGACCCTGTGCCGGCGTGGCCAGCAGTGGCGCTGGCAGGGGCTCGAGATGGCGGTGCTCTGGCCGCAGCAACCGGGGCGCGGCCACAACAACGATGGTTGTGTGCTGCAGATCCGCGACGGGGAGCGCCGCATCCTGCTCAGTGCTGACATCGAGCGGCAGGCGGAGCAGCGGCTGCTGGCGCTGGAAGGGGAGGGGCTTGCCAGCACCCTGCTGGTGAGCCCTCACCACGGCAGCCGCACCTCCTCCACGGCGCCCTTCGTGGCGGCGGTGGCCCCCGGCTATGTGGTGCACAGCGCCGGCTTCATGAACCAGTGGGGATTTCCCCGCCCCGAGGTGGTGGCCCGCTACCAGGAGGCGCAGCAATGGGTCACCGGGCTGGATGGGGAGATCCTGGTCGAGCCTGCGCCGGGTGGGCTGCGGATCCGGGCCGAACGGGAGCAGGGCCCCTGGTTTCGCCGCCATGGTGACTGGTGGCGCCCCGCGCTCTGGCCTGTTCGCTGAACCGGATCGCAGGGCATTGCGTCGGTGATGTCGGGTGAAAACCCGGCTTTGGCTGGGATAACGGCCGTGATTTCCCGCCTTGGTGATGGGCACCGCTTGGTGTAATCCTGCGCTTTGGCTAGAATAGCCCGTCATTTCCCTTATTAACGGCTATTCATGCAACAAGAAACCTCACAAGACAGCTGGCCTGTCTTCAAGCGTCTGCTCGGCTATGTCCGTGACCGCAAGCTTGGCCTGATCGGCGGCATCATCGGCATGCTGGGCTACGCCGCCGTGGATACCACCTTCGTCTATTCCATCAAGCCGCTGATCGACCAGGGGATCAACGGCAACGATCCGACCGTGCTCAAGTGGATGCCTTTCTTCGTACTGGGCATCGTGGCCCTGCGCGGCGTCGCCAACTTCCTCTCCAACTACTGCATGGCCTGGGTCGGCAACCACGTGGTGATGCGCCTGCAGCAGCAGGTGTTCAATCACATGGTGGCGATGCCGATGAGCTTCTTCGACCGCCAGAATACCGGTCACCTGCTCTCCAAGGTGACCTATGACGCCAGCCAGGTCTCCTCGGCCGCCAGTACCACATTGGTCACTCTGGTGCGGGAAGGGGCGACCGTGATCGGCCTGCTCGGCCTGATGTTCTGGCACTCCTGGCAGCTGTCGGTGATCTTCCTGGTGGTGGGGCCCGTGGTGGGCATCATCATCGGCCTCATCAGCCGCCGTTTCCGTCAGATCAGCCGCCACATCCAGCAGGCGGTGGGTGACATCACCACCTCCACCGAACAGATGCTCAAGGGGCACAAAGAGGTGCTGATGTTCGGTGGCCAGAAGGTGGAGGAGAAACGCTTCTTCAAGGTCAGCAACAACATGCGCCAGCAGACCATGAAGATGGTCGCCGCCGATGCCATCGGCAGCCCGGTGGTGCAGATGGTTGCCTCCATCGCGCTGGCGGCCTTCCTCTATGTAGCCACCATCGACAGCGTGCGCAGCGAGCTGACTGCCGGTACCTTCACCGTCATGATCACCTCCATGATGATGCTGCTCAAGCCGCTGAAGAGCCTGACCGACGTCAACAACCAGTTCCAGCGCGCCATCACCGCCTGCCACAGCCTGTTCGGCCTGCTCGACACCGAGCCGGAGCAGGATACCGGCACCCGTACCCTGGAGCGCGCCCGCGGCGAGATCGAGTTTCGCAACGTCACCTTCACTTACCCGACCAAGGACACCCCGGCGCTGCACAACGTCAGCTTCAAGGTGGAGGCGGGCAAATCGGTGGCGCTGGTGGGCCGTTCCGGCTCTGGCAAGAGTACCATCGCCAGCCTGTTGACCCGCTTCTACGACATCGAGCAGGGGGAGATCCTGCTGGACGGCGTCAACATCCGCGATTACCGCCTGAGCGAGCTGCGCAAGCAGTACGCCCTGGTCTCCCAGCATGTCCATCTGTTCAACGACACGGTGGCGAGCAACATCGCCTACGCCGCGGAAGAGAAATACAGCCTCGACGAGATCAAGCAGGCGGCCCGCATCGCCCACGCCGACGAGTTCGTCAGCAAGATGAGCAACGGTTATGACACCGTGGTCGGCGAGAACGGCGCGTCGCTCTCCGGCGGTCAGCGCCAGCGCATCGCCATCGCCCGCGCCCTGCTGCGCGATGCTCCCGTGCTGCTGCTGGATGAAGCTACCTCGGCGCTGGATACCGAGTCCGAGCGCCACATCCAGGCGGCCATCGACGAGCTGTGCAAGGCGCGCACCTCGCTGGTGATCGCTCACCGCCTCTCCACCATCGAGAAGGCGGACGAGATACTGGTGATCGATGAAGGCCATATCGTCGAGCGTGGCAACCACGCGGCGCTGATGGCCCAGCAGGGCACCTATGCCCAGCTGCGCGCCATCCAGTTCGGCCATGCCACCGCAGGTGGCAACGCCTGATGCTGGAGCGGCTCTGGTATGCAAAGAGTGGCTGGCGCTGGTTGCTGGCCCCCTTTGCCCTGCTGTTTGCCGTCATCAGCGGTACCCGCCGTTACGCGTATCGTCATGGCTGGCGCAAGGGCTATCGTGCCTCTTTGCCGGTCATCGTCGTGGGCAATATCTCGGTGGGCGGCAATGGCAAGACCCCGGTAGTGGTCTGGCTGGTGGAGCAGTTGCAGGCCCGCGGCTATCGCCCCGGGGTGGTGAGCCGCGGCTATGGCGGCAAGGCGCCCCATTACCCGTACCGGCTCGATGCCGCCAGCACCACGGCGCAGGCGGGGGATGAACCGGTACTGATTGCCCGGCGCTGTGGCTGCCCGGTGGTGGTTGCCCCGAAACGGGCCGATGCGGTGCGCCTGCTGGAGCAGAGCGGCGAGGTGGACATCATCATCACCGACGATGGCCTGCAGCACTATGCACTGGCCCGTGACATCGAGCTGGTGGTGGTGGACGGGGCGCGCCGTTTCGGCAACGCCTGCCTGCTGCCCATGGGGCCGCTGCGCGAGCCGGTCACCCGGCTCAAGCGGGTGGACGCCATCATCTGCAACGGCGGCGAGCCAGGGAGGGGAGAGTATCCTATGAGGCTGGTGGCTGACTCCCCCCGTCGGGTACGCGACGATGCCCCGCTGGCTGCCCCCTTGTCGGGCCCAGTCGACGCGCTGGCGGGGATTGGTCATCCGCCCCGTTTCTTTGCCACCCTCGAAGGGCTTGGTTATCAGCTGGATCAGCGGGTGGCCTACGGCGATCACCACCCCTTCGATCGGGACGAGCTGGTGGGCCGCTTTGCCGGCAAGCCGCTGCTGATGACCGAGAAGGATGCGGTCAAGTGCCGCTCTTTTGCCCTCGACAACTGGTGGTACCTGCCGGTCAGCGCCGAGTTGCCCTCCTCCCTGCTCGATACCCTGCTGCACAAGCTGGGGGCAAGCGGGAAGGGGCAAGGCGCAACCAAGGCACAAGGTTAATCTCTCTCACCAACGTGGGGGAGCAGGGGCTTATCATGCCCCACATGCAATATCTGGTTGTTCGACATCCATCGCCGGCGTGATGAATCCGCCGGCGCGACATAGTTGAAGGAGTATCGTTTTGGCTTTGGACATCAAGTTGCTCGACATCATTGCCTGCCCGGTCTGCAAGGGCAAGCTGCACTACAACAAGGCCGTGCATGAGCTGGTCTGCCGCTTCGACAAGCTGGCCTATCCGCTGGAGGAGGGGATCCCGGTGCTGCTGGAGAACCGCGCCCGTCCGCTCAGCAGCGACGAGCTGTCGTCATGAGCTTCGTCGTCGTCATTCCTGCCCGCTACGCCTCCACCCGGCTGCCGGGCAAGCCGCTGGCCGACATCCACGGCAAGCCCATGGTGCAGCACGTGGTGGAAAAGGCCCTGCAGTCAGGCGCCGATCGGGTGATCGTCGCCACCGATGACGAGCGGGTGCAGCAGGCGCTGGCCGCCTGCGCCGGGCAGGCGGGTTTCGAGGTGTGCATGACCTCGAAGGATCATCAGTCCGGCACCGAGCGCCTGGCCGAGGTGTGCCGTCACTACGGCTTTGCCGCCGACACCATAGTGGTCAACGTGCAGGGGGACGAGCCGCTCATTCCGCCGGCCATCATCCGTCAGGTGGCGGACAACCTGGCCGCCGCCACGGCGCCCATGGCCACCCTGTCGGTGCCGATCCAGGACGCCGAAGAGGTGTTCAACCCGAACGCCGTCAAGGTGGTGACCGACCAGGAGGGCTACGCGCTCTACTTCAGTCGCGCCTCCATTCCCTGGGATCGGGATCGCTTTGCCGCGAATCGCGAGCAGATTGGCGATCACTACCAGCGCCACATCGGCATCTACGCCTATCGCGCCGGCTTCATTCAGCGTTATGTGGACTGGGCGCCGAGCCTGCTCGAGCAGATCGAAGCGCTGGAGCAGCTGCGGGTGCTCTGGTACGGGGAGAAGATCCACGTGGCCCAGGCGCTCGAGGCGCCGCCGGTCGGGGTGGATACCCAGGCCGATCTGGACAAGGTGCGCGCGCTGCTGGCGAACTGATGCCGACAACAGCAAAAATGACTCTGAACGGTGCCTGCGGGCGCCGTTTTTTGTGTTTAATCTTTATATAATTATTTGATTCAAAACACCATTTATGAGCACTTTCAAACTTTTCCCGGCCATGGTTTGCCAAATCAGCGAGTTTGGTTATGATGCAAGACGCCGTGTTAACCCTAACTGGCATATAACGAGATAAAAAACGGGGTGTTTGGGTGATTAATGTATTCCTGGTCGATGATCATGAGTTGGTGCGTACAGGGATAAGACGCATTCTGGAAGATGTCCGCGGGATCAAGGTGGTGGGCGAGGCGCAGAGCGGGGAAACCGCAGTCACTTTCTGTCGTCAGCACCATCCCGACGTGATCCTGATGGACATGAACATGCCGGGCATCGGCGGCCTGGAGGCGACCCGCAAGATCCTGCGGATCCGGCCCGATGTGCGCATCATAGTGCTGACCATTCATTCAGAAAATCCTTTCCCGACCAAGGTGATGCAGGCGGGTGCCGCCGGTTATCTCACCAAGGGGGCCGCACCGGACGAGATGATCCACGCCATTCGCTTGGTCCACTCCGGTCAGCGTTACATCTCCCCGGAGATTGCCCAGCAGATGGCCCTGAGCCAGTTTGCCTCGGCCGACGAGAACCCCTTCAAGTCCCTCTCCGAGCGCGAGCTGCAGATCATGATGATGATCACCAAGGGGCAGAAGGTGACCGATATTTCCGAGCAGCTCAACCTGAGCCCGAAGACGGTCAACAGCTACCGCTACCGGTTGTTCAGCAAGCTCAACATCAATGGCGATGTGGAGCTGACCCATCTGGCCATTCGCTATGGCATGCTGGATGCCGATACCCTGTAACGGGCGGCGTGTAGCCATCAAAGGCGGCCTGTGCCGCCTTTTTGCTTTTTGCCGGCCTGGCGCAGTATGCTCTGTGCCGTCTTCTGCTTTCATCCGTTGAGCCGAGTTGCCGATGAGCCTCTCTTTCGATCTTCCGTTTGCCGTGATCCCCCAGATCCAGCACCTCGATCCCCGTTGCCGGAGCCAGCATGACCTCGTCTGAACCTCTCTTCGACAGCAAGGCGTTTCTCAGTGCCGTCACCCACCAGAGCGGCGTCTACCGCATGTATGACAGCGGCGGCACCGTCATCTACGTGGGCAAGGCCAAGGATCTGAAAAAACGGCTCGCCTCCTACTTTCGGGCCAACGTCGACAGCATCAAGACCCGCACCTTGGTGCGCCAGATCGCCGACGTGCAGGTGACAGTCACCCACACCGAGACCGAGGCGCTGATCCTCGAGCACAACCTCATCAAGCAGTACCAGCCTCGCTACAACGTGCTGCTGCGCGACGACAAGTCCTACCCCTGGATCATCATCACCGCCCACCAGCACCCGCGCATCGGCGTCCATCGTGGGGCCCGCAAGGTGAAGGGGGAGTACTTCGGCCCGTACCCCTCCGGCGGTGCGGTGCGCGAGAGCCTGCACCTGATGCAGAAGATCTTCCCGGTGCGCCAATGCGAGGATGCGGTCTATGCCAACCGCAGCCGCCCCTGCCTGCTCTACCAGCTCAAGCGCTGCGCCGGCCCCTGCGTGGCCGGGCTGGTGAGCGAGGCCGAATATGCCCAGCAGGTGGAGCTGGCCAAGCTGTTTCTGGCGGGCAAGAACCAGCAGGTG
This sequence comes from Aeromonas sp. QDB39, assembly GCF_027707585.1. NCBI lineage: Bacteria > Pseudomonadati > Pseudomonadota > Gammaproteobacteria > Aeromonadales > Aeromonadaceae > Aeromonas > Aeromonas sp. QDB39. Next base: position 129,913 of record NZ_JAPCIV010000008.1, read on the forward strand.
ATAGGCGAGCTGGTGGGCAAGATGGAGTCCGCCAGCGGCGATCTGCGCTTCGAGGAGGCGGCCCGCTACCGGGATCAGATCCAGGCGCTGCGCCGGGTGACCGAGCAGCAGTCGGTGAGCGGCAACGTGCTGGACGAGCTCGACGTGGTGGGGGTGGCCTTCGAGCAGGGGACCGCCTGTATCCACGTGCTCTTCATCCGCCAGGGCAAGGTGCTGGGCTCGCGCAGCTACTTCCCGAAAGTGCCGGCCGATACCCAGCTCGACGAGGTGGTGCAATCCTTCCTGCTGCAGTTCTATCTGTCGGGGCAGGGGGGGCGGCATATCCCGAGCGAGGTGCTGCTCGACGTGGCGCTCGAAGATGAGAACGTCATCGCCGAGACCCTGAGCCAGACCGCCGGCTACAAGGTGCGGGTGGTGAGCCGTACCCGTGCCGAGCGGGCTCGCTTCATCAAGCTTGCCTCCATCAACGCCCAGACCGCGCTGCGCTCGCGCCTCGCCCACAAGAGCACCACCACCGCCCGCTACGACCAGCTGGAGGAGTTGCTGGAGCTGGAGCGCCCCATTGCCCGCATGGAGTGCTTCGATATCTCCCACACCATGGGGGAGCGCACCGTGGCCTCCTGCGTGGTGTTCAACCGGGAGGGGCCGCTCTCATCGGAATATCGGCGCTTCAACATCGACGGCATCACCGGCGGCGATGACTACGCCGCCATGGAGCAGGCGCTGGAGCGGCGTTTTGGCAAGCAGCAGGAGCCGGACAAGGTGCCTGATGTGCTGTTTATTGACGGCGGTCTCGGCCAGCTACGCCGCGCCGAGGAGATCCTGGCGCGTCAGCTGGAGTTTCTGGGGGGCAAGTATCCGCTGCTGGTGGGTATCGCCAAGGGGGTGACCCGCAAGGCGGGGCTGGAGACCCTGATCCTGGGGGAGAGTCACGAAGAGCTGCATTTGCCGGCGGATATGCCCGCCTTGCACCTGATTCAGCACATTCGCGATGAATCCCACCGTTTTGCCATCACCGGCCACCGCGCCAGACGGGCGAAAGCCCGCACCACCAGTACCCTGGAGGACATTCCGGGGGTGGGGCCGAAACGGCGGCAGGCGCTGCTCAAGTACCTGGGCGGGCTGCAGGAGGTGAAAAAAGCCGGGGTGGAGGAGCTCGCCAAGGTGCCCGGCATCAGCCAGGAGCTGGCCCAGTCCATCCACGACGCCCTGCACTCGCTCTAGCCATTGGTAGCCGAGAAGGGGTGAATGCGCCTCCATGTTGCCTCTGTTTGCCCTGACGGCGAACAGGGGCTGTCGCCCAAGGAATCGGCAAGGGGCGAGTTGAGTCACATCATTCACTCTAGGTTCATTCACTTCGGGGATCCCGGCACACAAGAGCCGTGACGCAGGGGGCCCGTAAATGCCATAATGGCCCGCATCCTGAGGTTGTTGATGGATTCATAGACCAAGGCGGGCGCCTGTCCGGTTGCATCCGTGATCGGCTTGGGGCTACCATGTAGCGGCATACAAGAAGTGGCTGAAAATAATGACAAATATTCCTAATCTGCTGACGTTTTTTCGGATCTTGCTCATCCCCGTCTTCGTCATCCTGTTCTACCTTCCCTATCAGTGGTCCTATCTGGCGGCGGCCATCGTCTTCATCCTGGCGGCGGCGACCGACTGGTTTGACGGCTACCTTGCCCGCAAGCTGAACCAGTCCACTGCCTTCGGCGCCTTCCTCGATCCGGTGGCCGACAAGATCATGGTGGCGGCGGCGCTGGTAGTGATCGTCGAGCACTACAACACCATCTGGGTGACCATTCCTGCCATGACCATGATTGGCCGCGAGATCATCATCTCCGCCCTGCGCGAGTGGATGGCCGAGCTGGGCAAGCGCTCCTCGGTGGCGGTCAGCTGGATTGGCAAATGGAAGACCATGATCCAGATGGTGTCGCTCACCGGCCTCATTTGGCAGTACGACATCTGGATGGTGTGGCTGGCCTATGTGCTGCTCTATGTGGCCACCGTGCTCACCTTCTGGTCCATGTTCCAGTACATGAAGGCCGCCTGGGGCGATCTGACCTACCACTCCCGCTTCTAGTCTGCGTTTGTACTAAGCACCGTTTCCCCGCACTTGGGGCAGGGAAACGGTCGTGAACGTTGAAAATGCAGGAAAAGGGCAAAAAACACCCGAACGATCAGGGTATTAAACATTTTTGGTTGACTGGGCGAGGAACATCGCTAGAATGCGTCCTCGTAGTCAGGCAGTCAGCCAGGCCATTGCGGGAATAGCTCAGTTGGTAGAGCACGACCTTGCCAAGGTCGGGGTCGCGAGTTCGAGTCTCGTTTCCCGCTCCAAATTCAGACAATAGAGAGTTTCTCTCTTTTGCATGGCGCGTTAGCAAAGCGGTTATGCAGCGGATTGCAAATCCGTTTAGTCCGGTTCGACTCCGGAACGTGCCTCCATATTGACAAGCCCGCGGCGCGAGCTTGATACCGATTACGGTGCCCGAGTGGTGAAATCGGTAGACACAAGGGATTTAAAATCCCTCGACGTTCGCGTCGTGCCGGTTCGATTCCGGCCTCGGGCACCATTAAAATTGAAGAAAAAAGCCTTACAGATTAAACAGATACGACGCTTCATTGCGTCGTTTTTGTTTCTGCTCCCCAGCGTTTCCCCTCTCTCACTTTTCCTTTCTTGTCCATTTCTTGTCTAAGCGACTTACTACTTCCTGCTACTCGTTGCGAACAACCTGCTCAGTCTTCCAACATAGCCAAGGATGTTTGGTAGGACACTGCTCCGGACCTTTCCGGGGTCTGTCTCTGGTGCTGAGACAAGTGCCGCTCACCGTTACCCCTTCCTCTTCACCCACCCCAAACCCGCATTGAAGCCTCTTTGAAACAGATATTAATCCCATGATCTAACCCATCATCGGAGGTATCTATGCAGACCAAATTTCGCTTTACCAATGCAGCCATCAAGGCTTTGCCTGCACAACAACGAGAGGCTGGCGCTACTGAACTGGAGTTCTCCGATACAGAGGTCATCGGCTTAAAACTCTTGTCAGGAAAAAGCCAAGGCAGTAAGCGTTTCCTACTGCGCTATACCCTCCAGGGCAAGAAGCGCAGCATCGCTTTGGGACGATTCGGCGATATCGATGTGAGCCAAGCCAGGACCATTGCCCGCAAGTACAAGGCGATGCTGGCAGAAGGCATCGACCCGGTAGCAGGGCGGGATAGCTACAAAACTGAGCCCACCCTTTCGGAGTTCTTCTGGCAGACCTTTTTGCCGCACCTCAAGACCATCGGCAAACGATCGATCAACAGTGACATTCAGCGGTTCAAACACAACATAGAACCACGCTTTGGGGCCATGCGTTATCGGCAGCTCAAGGCGATGGATGTCCTGCAGTTGCAATCGGAGATGGTTCACCCTAACAACCCTCAGCAGACGGCCTACGCACCGAGTACCGCCAACAGGGTGCTGGCCCAGCTAAAGACCATGGGCAGCTATGCGGTGCGCTGGGGCATTCTGGACACCAATGAGGCAGCCAAGATCAAGTTGTTGAAGGAGGACAATGCCAGGACGCGTTTCCTATCAATTGAAGAGATGAAGCGGGTCATTGAGGTGGCATTGCAGGATCGCAATCAAGCCGCAGGCAGTTTCATCGCGATGCTCTACCTGACGGGGGCAAGAAAATCAGAGGTGTTACTCGCTAAATGGGAGCATGTGAACTGGGAGGATAAGACGCTGTTCGTACCCCTGACCAAGAATGGCAAGAGCCGGATCATTTACCTGAGCACATTGGCTATCGATATTTTGGAGAAGCTCCCCAGAATAGCCGGTAATCCCTATGTGTTCGCGAGCCAGCATATTCGCTGTCAGGGCAAGCCCATCGGTGAACCAAGGTGCGCCTATGAGAGGGTGTTGCAGAAAGCCGGTATCGAAAACCTTGATGAGGTTTGCTTCCATACGGCTCGCCATTCTGTCGCCAGTGCCTTGGTCTCTTCCGGTCAATACAGCCTGTATGACGTCAAGGCGCAACTGGCCCACGCCAGTATTCAATCCTCCCAGCGGTATGCAAAGCTGACTTCTGAGCGCAGTCGCAATATCAGCGAAGGTCTCTCGTCGATGATCCAGGCGGAGTGACCGAAAAGGTATTGTTTATAAACAGATATTAATAACCAGACAGCGCTGTCACATCGGCTGTTGGTCCACATTTCACAGTTCCCAGGCCCTTAAGTTCATCTGAGCTTAAGGGCCTTTTTGTTGGAGAGAAACACGATGAAAACTTGTATGGAATGGCCGGAGGAGACATTGCTCGCGGCCTACCCGGCACTCCACGTCTCGGTCATGGAACGGATTATCGAGCCCTTTTCATCACAGGAAGAGGCTCAGGCATTCTGGGATGCTACCGGCTGCTGCCTGATCATTATCGAGATGGCGGACTCGGTGAGTGAGTTCCAGGCCATGCCACAGCATACCCAGAATCAGGTGATATTCGGTTTGCGTTACCCGGAGCAAGAGTTCGCCATATCCGAAGATTGGCGTCTGCTGCTGGCCATCCTCAACGATGAGGGGGCGGGGATTTACCTGCTGATCCACTCAGATGCACCGCTGAACACCACCCTGGAGGCGATGAACCATGAGTAATCCCAGCCATAGCGACATCATGCGCAAGTTAAAAGAGATCAAGGGGATTAAGGAGCTGCTGGAGAAGGCCGTGCTGTTGTATGTCCTGCTCACGGATGGCGATCTGCCGGTCTGGTGCTATGCGCTCATCATCGGTGCGCTGGCTTATCTGGTAAACCCGTTCGACGTGGTACCAGATCCCATTCCATTTGCCGGTTATCTGGATGACTTATCGGTCATCACCTCGGCATTAGCCGCATTGCCGGTTAAGTCGCACCACCGCCAATCCGCGAAAGACCGAATGAGATCACTGTGACAGTGATGGAGTAGGGCCTGTCACGCTATCGCGTTTTCTATGACCCTTTATCTATGACCCATCGACCGATGAACTGGAGATCGCAATCTCCGGTTATCTAACGACGTTGTAAGGAAACTATCATGGCAAGACCCCGTAAACACCGCGTTGAAGAGACCCCTAAACCTGCCAGCACCACGCCAGCCGACGAGAGCCCTCTCACATCCGGAGCAAGCGGCTGCGCCGACCCCCTCTCGCCAGCCCTTGCGGCTGACGCCGACAAGGCCAGGCCTGGACCCGGCGACACCGCAGACTCCGTGCCCGGCGGCCCTGCACCCATACACACCTTGCTCAACCATACCGCCGAGAAACTCAGTGCCCGATCAGAAGGGCTGATTTTCTATGCCATCGGTCGTCATGAAGAGAGTGGCGAGCTGTTCCTGAAAATCACCGGCAATCAGGGTGGGGGTTTGCATAGCAAGGAGTGGATTGCGCTGTCGGCGATTGACGATGTGTTGTGCTCCTTGCCCGCAGACAAGCCGTTTAAATCCAGCGTTATGAAGCGACTGTTTAAAGGTGGCAGCGCCAATAACGCCGGATTCTTATCAGCCATTCTGCGCTCGGACGGGCTGAAGTTGATCCAGAAGGCAGACGGCAATCCGATGCTGCACGAACTGGTGCCTGATTACCTTGAGCGCTGGGGTTTGCTAACCAATGAGCTCTGTACCGTAACTTCTACCATCGAATAACCCCTGCATAGCACTCACCTGTCCAAAGGTGAGCCCCCCTAAACAATCAATCTGAGGTGATTATGACGATCCCATTTGCGGGAGAATTCGCCCTGCCCGTTAGTCAGGCATTGATGAGTATCCTGAGTCAGGAACTGGTTAGATCTGGAATGGTGCTGAAGGGAAAATCTAGTCTGGTCTTCAACTTCCGAGACCCGGATTACGGCCCGGTTCGTGGCGGGTTTCATCCAGTAGAGATCCGGCTGCTCAAGCGTAAAGACCAGTGGCTGTTCGATTACGTGACGGACTTTAGCTATCAGGGGCCGGAGGATATGGCGGAGTTGGTCAAAGAGATCGACTTCAACGTTTTGAGCGAAGAATACTACCTGCTCCGTTACGGCGGTAATCCCCCCGAAAAACCAGGGTGCTCATAAGTAGAATTTTCCCGTACCTTGAACGCAGGAGGTTCTACATGAAA